>JAJXTK010000797.1 GCA_021783935.1 Myxococcales bacterium
CCCGCGAGACCCCCCAGCAGGCCGCCCGCAGGCTCGCGCTCCTCACGCTAGTCGATCGCGTCGCCGACGTGATGGGCCTGGCGCCCCTCAAGTGCTCCCCGACGGTCGACGAGGCGCTCTCGCAGCAGATCGATCGGACCGTCCGCGAGCAGGCGAAGGCCATGCGCGAGGAAGGCGAGGCCCCCGAGGGGCTCGACCTCGAGCTGCTCGCGCGCGACGCGCTCCGCGAGCTGGTCGGGCTGGGGTCGATCGGGCCGCTGCTCGAGGACGAGGAGACGACCGAGATCCACGTCTCGCGTCCCGACTACGTCCTGGCGATCAAGGCCTCGCAGCCCGTGCTGGCCGACCCATCGTTCACGAGCGAGGACGCTCTGGCGCGCGTCGTCGTGCGCCTGGCGCACCAGTCGGGGGAGCCCTGGCAGGCCGGGGAGCTGGTCGTCGAGCGGCGCCTGCTACGCGGCGCGCACATGGTCGCGATCGCGCCGCCGGCGGCGAGCGCCTGGGTCCTGGCCATCCGGAAGCGTCGGCGCGTCGAGACGACGCTGGAGGAGCTCGTGCGCGGCTCGGCGCTCTCGCGCCCGATGGCCGAGTTCCTGGAGGCGTGCATGCTGGCGCGCGTCAACGTGCTCGTCGCCGGCTCGGGCGCCGGGGTCGTGCCCACGATGCTCGGAGCCCTCGCCTCGGCAGCGCCGGCGGGCGAGCGCATTGCGGTCCTGCAGGACGTGGACGAGATCGGGATCGCGCAGGCGCAGGTGGTGCCCCTGTCGCTGATCGATCGGGGCCCGCGAGGTGCCGAGGCGGTGCGCGCCGCCGCGCGCGTGGGCGCCGATCGCCTCGTGGTCGCGTCGATGTCGGGGGCGGTGGCTGCCGCCGCGATCGACGTCATCGCCGACGGTGCGGAGAGCGTGCTGGCGGGCGTCGCCGCGCCCTCGCTGCGTCACGCGCTGGCGCGCCTCTCGTCGCAGATCGCCATGTCTGGCGCTGGCGCCACCATCGACGCGGCGCGCGAGGCCCTGGGCGAGTCGTTCGACGTGGCGCTCGAGGTGGCGCGCCACGGCGACGGCCGGCTGCGCGTACAGCGCATCGCCGAGCTGTCGGGAGGGGACGCCAAGGGCGTCGGCGTCCGCGACGTGTTCGTGATGAGCACCGACGGCGCCGGGGAGGCAGGCTTCGCCGCGACGGGCGTCGTCCCGCGCGTCGCCGGTGACTTCTCCGCGCGCGGCGTGAAGGTCGACGCCGCGATCTTCAAGCGGCGCTAGCGCCGGGCTCCTACCGGTCGATGTGGGACTTGAGCTTGCGGTGGAAGGAGGGCAGGCGCAGCTTGCGCAGCGCCTTGGTCTCGATCTGACGGATTCGCTCGCGCGTCAGCTCGAACGTCTTCCCCACCTCTTCGAGGGTCAGATCCTCCGGCGCGTCGATGCCGAAGCGCATGCGCAGGACCTGCTCTTCGCGCGGGCTGAGGAGCTTGAGCAGATCGCGCGCCTCGCGTGAGAGCTCGCTGTCGCCGAGGGCCACGTCGGGCGAGGGGAACGACAGGTCCTCGACGAAGTCGCCGACCGTGGCGCCGCCGTCCTCGCCGACGGGCGAGTCGAGGCTGATCGGATCGCGCGTCGCCTCGAGCAGGATGCGGACCTTCTCGACCGGCACGTTCATCCTCGCGGCGAGCTGCTCGGGGCTGGGCTCGCGGCCCCCCTCCTGCACCAGGTCGCGCAGCGTCTTGGTGAGCTTGTTGTGCGTCTCGACCATGTGCACGGGGATGCGGATGGTCCGGGCCTGGTCGCTGATCGCCCGGCTCACGCTCTGGCGGATCCACCAGCTCGCGTAGGTGCTGAACTTGTAGCCGCGCTGGTACTCGAACTTGTCGACCGCGCGCATCAGGCCCAGGTTGCCCTCCTGCACGAGGTCGAGCAGGTGCAGGCCCCGGTTGCGGTAGCGCTTTGCGATCGACACGACGAGGCGAAGGTTGGCCGCGATGAGCTCGGACTTGGCGCGCTCGGCGTCGGCCTCCGCGAGGCGGATCGCCTCGAGGGTGGCGTCGAGGGTGCGCACCCCCGTCGTCCTCTGCGCGCGCTCCGCGCGGACACGCGCGACGACGCGGTCGACGACGCGCTTGGTCAGGCGCACCCGCAGGAGCGCCTCGACGGCGGCCTCGCGCGCGCGCGCCGAGGTGCGGGGGGCCCGGCTCGGGCCGACGTGCTGGAGCGCATTCGCGATCCCCGCGATCGCATGCTCCTCGTCCTCGGCTTCGTCGTCGAGCGTCGCGCGCGTGACGTCGCGCAGGCGCAGCTTGCGATCGCGCAGCGCGTGCCCGATCTGCGCCAGCTCGCGCGTCGCCACGGAGCAGCTCACCATGGCACGGAGCGCGCGGCGCTCTCCGTCCTCGATGCGCCGAGCGAGAACGACCTCGCCCTCTCGAGTGAGCAGCGGGACGCGGGCCAGCTGCTCGAAATACGTGGTGATGGCGTCGAGGGAGCCTTCGGGACGGACGGGATGAATCGGAAGGGTGCTCACGATGCGATGATGGGTCGTACGGTCGGGCGACAGGATTCGATCTACGCCATGGCCGGAACGTTCCGTAGAACACGGTTGTTCCACGTTCGTTGGGTCCGCGCGAACTCAGCCTTGTACAAAAGCTGGCTCAG
>JAJXTK010000127.1 GCA_021783935.1 Myxococcales bacterium
TGAGGCCCGACCTGGTGATCGCCAACCAGGAGGAGAACTCGCGCGCGACGCTCGAGGCGCTGGCGCAGCGGGGGGTGCCGGTCTTCATCGCGTTCCCGAGGCGCGTCGAGGACGGCGCCGCGCTCGCCGCCCGCTACGCGCGCCTGCTCGGGGTCGAGCGCGAGGCGCGCGCGATCGGGCTGGTGCGCGCGTGCCATCGCGCCGTCGACGCCGCCACGCGCACGCGGGCGATGAAGGCGCCGCTGCGCGTGTTCTGCCCGATCTGGATGGACCCGCTGATGACCATCGACGGCGAGACGTACATCAGCGCAGCGCTCGAGCTCGCGGGCGCCGCGAACGTCTTCGCCGATCGCCCGCGCCGCTACCCGCTGGCCGCCGATCTCGGCCGCGCCGCGCCGCTGCCGCCCGAGCGCGTCGAGGGGCGCGACACGCGCTACCCACGCGTCACGCGCGAGGAGGTGGTCGCGCGCGCGCCCGAGGCGGTGCTGCTCCCCGACGAGCCGCACCCTTTCAGCGAGGCCGACGCGGCCGTCTTCCGCGGCCTCGACCTGCCCGCCTGCAAGCCGCACGGCGCGCGCGCCGACCGCGTCGTTCGCCTGAACGGCCGCGATCTCTGCTGGTATGGCGCCTGGGCCGTCGAGGGGGTGGCGCGGCTCCACGCGCTGATCGACTCGCTCCGCTGAGGCTCTTCAGACCACGAAATCGAGCATCTGCACGCGCGTGAGGTGATCGCCGAGCGCGCGCGCGTACTCGCTGATCATCGGATCGAGCCGCACCGCGACGCCCGCGTCGTCGGCCCGATCGATGCGGCCGCTGACCGGGATCTCGGTTTGCGGCAGCACCAGCACGCCGCTCCAGTCGGCGCCGGCCACGAGCCCGGGCAGCGTGTGCGCCGGCAGGTAAAGCTCGTCGAGCGACATCTCGGCGACGAGCACGAGCTCGCCGTCGTCGCGACGCACGCGCGTCGCGAGGGCGTGATTGGGGGCGACCTTGTAGTGGCCGCGGCGGTTGTGCTCGATGAGCTCCTCGAGCTGCTCGACGACGTCGACCGACAGCGGGGTCTCCTCGGCCTCGAGCACCTGATCGCGCAGCGCCTTCATCGCCTTCTGCGTGAAGACGAGGTTGTCGCGCATCGCCTGCATGCGCAGCTCGTCGCGGCGGATCTTGTCGGCCACGATGCCGAGCATCGCGTGGTAGAAGCGGAAGGCGACGTCGCCGCGCTGTTCGAAGAAGCGCAGCAGCGCGGTGCGCTCGACGCGCCAGATCGTGCAGCGCGTGCTCGCTACGGCGCTGGTGCGGCGCGCGACCCCGGCCAGCGTACCGAGCTCGCCGATCGGCGCGACGGGCACCAGGCGAAAGCGCGGCTCGCCGGCGTAGGCGACCGTGACCTCGCCCTTGGCGAGCAAGAGGAAGTGCGTCGGCTCCTCCCCCTCGCGAAAGAGCACGTCCCCCTCGGCGAGCTCGACCGGCGTGAAGACCGCGGCGAGCGCCTGGAGGTGGTCGTCGGCGAGGTCGGCGAACAGCGGGACGGTGCGGAGCGCATCGGGGGTGAGCGACATCGAGGCGCATTCGACGATGCGGCCCCCCGGCGGTCAACGAATTGTGCGCCGGCGGTTTGGGCGCCCTCCGCTGCACGAACGTTGACGCGCCGCGGGGGCGTCCCGGTACCGTCTTGACGGCCGCGCCCCGACCGCGTGCTAAGGACTGCTCGTGACGCTTCGCCTCTCGATCTTGCTTGGGCTCGCGCTCCTCGCGGGCTGCTCGTCCTCCGCGAGCTCCGTCGCGCTCGCGTCGCCGACCGACGCGAGCGGCGCTGGCGAGCTCGACGGTGCGAGCTCCGATGACTCGGGGTTCGTCTTCGACGCGGCCGGTGCGGACGGGGGCGACGACGTCTCCGACGCCGTGACGGCGCCCTACCCGCCCGGCGAGCATTGCGAGTACGCCTTCTTCGAGTCGTACTTCGATCGCGACAACGGCGCAGCGTACGCGTCGCTGCGCGACAGCACCTTCGCGTACATCGACCAGCAGGTGAAGGCGCTGAGGGCGTGCGGCGCCAACGTCACGCTCGGCGGCATGCTCTCGCTCATGGTCTACGAGGGGGGCGGCGCCAAGGTCGCCTTCTACAACGACCTCTGCTCGCAGAACTCCTACGACACGTCGCCGACCTGCTGGACGGATCCGAAGGCGCGCTACAGCTATCAATACGGCCTCGCGCCGATCCACACGTCGAACTTCCATCCGTGCGCCGACGTGACCTACACGTCGATGATGCGCGCGCGCCTCGCCAAGGCGCTCGCGAACGCCGGCTACGCCCCCTCGGCCACGGCGATCGCCGCCGTCGCGGGCGACTTGCACACCTTCTGTCCGAGCTCCACGCCGACGATCGTCGACTACTACATCCTCACGACGCACTCAGCGTTCGGCGTGCCAAAGGACTCGACCGGCAACGATCTCGCCAACGCCGGCAAGTACCCGTTCTTCGACCCGCCCGTCGTCATCGACCTGTTCTTCGCCGCGCTCTCGGGCAGCTGCTCGTCGCTCACCAGCGACGACGCCGCGATCGCCGTCTTCGGCGGCTCCGACACGAGCTACCGCACGGCGAGCAAGCAGGCGCAGATCCTCGCGCTCTACGGCGACTTCCAGGCGCAGCACCCTGCCCTGTGCCCGCTCGCGGGGCCGTGAGTCAGTCGAGCCCGCCGCGGAACAGATCGGGGTCGCCGGCCCCCTCGCGCGTGACCACGACCTGGCCCCCCGTGATGTCGACGACGGTCGTCGGCTCGGTGCCGCCCGCGCCCACGTCGAGCACCAGCGCGAGCTGCGGGTAGGCGTCGGCGATCTCGAACGGATCGACGTAGGGCTCGCCGCCGTGCGGCCCCGCGGTGGTCGAGATGACCGGGCGGCCGAGCGCCTGGGTGATCGCGAGGATCACGGCGTTGTCGGGCACGCGGATGCCGACCTGCTTGCGCTTCATCAGCAGCATCTTCGGCACCTCGCGCGTGGCATCGAGGATGAACGTGTAGGGCCCCGGCAGGTGGCGCCGGAGCAGGCGGTACTGCTGGTTGTCGACGATCGCGTAGCGGGCGATGTCGCCGAGGTCGTGGCAGATGAACGCGAGCGGCTGCCCCGCGGGCATGCCCTTGATCTGATAGAGGCGCTCGATCGCGCGCTTGTTGAAGAGGTCGCAGCCGAGGCCGTAGACGGTGTCGGTCGGATAGGCGATGACCTCGCCGGCCTCGAGCGCCGCGACCGCGCGCTGCACCTTGCGGGGCTCCGGGTGGACGGGATCGATCTCGAGGAGGCTGGCCATGCGGGCGTGCGTGCGGACGATTCTGCGAAGGGCTGGCGGCGCTGCGCCATCGCAGCGCGCCCGACGCTTCGGGGGCGCCCACGCTAGCGATCGCGGGCTCGAAGTCGAGCGATTTCCGCGGAGGGCGGGTTGAGCGTCCGCGTGCTCGTCGTGCTCGTCACGGCCGCGCTCGCCGGGGCGCTGCTCGCCGCGTCGGCCCCGTTCGGCGCGCTCTTCGCGCCGCTCGCGCTGCTCGCCGTCGATCTCGCGTCGGTGCCCGTCGAGGTCGGCATGCCCCCCTGGCCCATGCGCGCGGGAGCGCGGCTGCTGCAGACCGCGATCGTGCTGTTCGTGGTCGCCGTCGCCGTGCGCCTCGGCGCCTCGAGCGCCGCCAAGGCGCGCTGGCTCTTGCCGCTCGCGGCGATCCTCCTCGCGTTCGCGTCGCTCGGCGGCGCCGCTTGGAGCGCGGGGACGATCGCGGGCCTCGATCATCGGCGGCCGCGGATCTACCTCGTCGAAGGGGGGCTGCTCGCGCTGATGGATCTCGGCGTCGCGCTCTGGGTCGCGCGCCTCGGCGTCGTCGTCGCCGAGGCTCCGCTCGTCGCGCGCTGGCCCGCCGTCGTCGCGATCGCCGCCGCGCTCTCGGCGCGTGGGGTTATCGCCGCGCGCCTGTCGGTCCGCGCGCGCGCTCGTCCGGGCGCGCCGGGGCTCGCCGCGACGGCCTTCGTCGGCTGGCTCGCCTTCGCGGCGCTGGCCGCGGCCGTGCGCGGCTCGCCGCTCGCGTGGTCGGGGCTCGCCGCCGCGCTGCTGCTCACGGTCGCCTCGGCGATTTCGCAGGCGCGGACGCGCACGCCGAACGCCGCCCTCGCGCTCGGTCGAGCGACGCTCGCGTGGATGGTCGCCGCGTGCCTCGCGCTGCTCTCGGGATTGTCGGGCGCCCCCTGAGGCTACGGGCTCTTCGCCGGTGCCGTGGCGGAGGTCGCAGGCGCCGCGGACGGCGCCGCGCTGGAGCTCGCGGCGGGCGCCGCGCCGGGCATCGTCGCGGCGACCAGGGGCACGGCGAGGGCGTCGGCGAGCGCCTTCCTGCGCTCGGCCTCGGGGATCTCCGCCATCTTGGCGGTGTCGATGGTGAGCAGGGGGAGCGCACTGCCGCTGCCGCTCGCGGTGTAGACCGGCAGCCGCCCGTCCCACTTCTCGATCTGCCGGTAGGCGAGCACCGTCGGCGTGGTCGACAGTCGGATGATCTCGTTCGCCTGCGCCTCGGCGCGCGCGCGGATGAGGACCGCGTCGGCCTCGCCCTTGGCCTTCTGCCGCGCGGCCTCCGCGGCGCCGGTCGCGCTCGTGATCGCTTGATCGGCCTCGGCGCGGATCTGCCGCACGCGGTTCTCGGCCTGATACGCGTTCTGCGTGGCCTCGAGCGCGCGGTTGATCGCCCCGACGACGTTCTCGGGGAGGCGCAGCGCGCCGTTGATCGTGAGCTGATCGAGCACCATCCCCTCGGGCGCGAGCACGTCGCGCACCCGCTTCTGCACGTCGCCGATCAGCTTGTTCTTCCCGGCGCCGTAGATGTCCTGCACGCTCATCGTCGAGCCGACCTCGTTGATCGACTCGCGCACTGCGTTGCGGATGAACGTGTTGGCGAGCACGCGCAGATCGGCCTGGCGAAAGCGCGCGTACAGCCTCGGCGCCATCTGCGGATCGATGTGGAACGCGATGCCGATGTCGGCGTTCACGCTCGCCCCCTCCTTCGACGAGAAGGTGATCGACTCGTCGCGGGGCGCCCCCTCGGCGGCCGACGCGGCCCAGACGACGTTCTGCACCGAGGTCGGGAACTGCACGATCTGCTCGGTGAGCGGGTTGAAGAAGACCCACCCTTGCACCGTCGGCATGTCCTGCACGCCGCGCGCGGAGCCCGCGAGCCTCACGCGCACCCCGACGTGCCCGGCGTCGACGCGGGTGACCGACGAGCAGCCGACCCACACGATCACGGCGAGCCCCAGCGCGACGATCACGAGGCGACGCAGCGCCGCCATCGATCGATCCGCCGCCCCGAACACGACCCTTTCGGCCATCGAACCCCTCGCCTTCCTTCGTGCACGAGAACCGGCGCCGCTGACCGCGGCGCTAGGCGTATACAGCCCTCGGGTCGCGCCGTCAGCGATCGTCGCGCGCCGCCGTCGCCCACCGGGCGAGCACGACCCACGCGACGACGTCGATCATCAGCAGGGCCGCGACCCCCGATGCCCCCACGAGGAACCGGGTGTCGCTCGGCGCGTTGAGCAACGGCAGGAGCGCCGCCAACGCGCCGACGGACGAGCCGGTGATGGCGGCGCCCGCGAGCAGGGTCCGGCGCCCTCGTGGCCTCGATCTTTCGTCGAGCCGGCGCCGCAGCCGCTCGTTCTCGACGCGGAGCGCCAGAAGCTCGTCGCGATACGGATCCGACATCGTGGCGTCACGAACGTACGTACCGCGGGCGTGCTCGCAAGTTCACGCGTCATTCTTTCGGTGTCGTGATAGGGTCCGCGCCCCGAATGCGGCCGCCGGCGGCGCCGCGAGGATGGATCATGAAGAAGCTCCTCCGACGTCTCCTGCTGGGCGCGCTGGTCGCCGTCGGCGTCGCCGACGCACCGGGCTGCGAGCCGACCCCCGGCCAGAAGATCGACCTGCACGGTCAGCAGGTGCGCATGACGTTCATCCACACGTCGGACATCCACAGCCGACTCTTCCCGTACGAGTACACGCCCCTCACGCCGGACGTCGCGGCGGGCCTCGCGACGGGCAAGGGGCCGTACGGCGGCGTCGCGCGCATGGCGTACATCGTCAAGCGCGAGCGCGCGAACGCCGATCGCGTGCTGCACATCGACGGCGGCGATGTCTCGCAGGGCGCCCCCATCTACAACTACTTCAAGGGCGAGGCCGAGTTTCGGGCGCTGGCGCAGTTCGGCGTCGATGCGATGGTCATCGCGAACCACGAGTTCGACAACGGCTCGGTCAACGTCTTCAACGACATCCAGAAGTACGCGACGTTCCCCGTGCTCGCCGCGAACTACAAGTTCGACGACGTGACCTTCCCGGGCGTGCCGCCGATCGGCAACGTCATCTCGCCCTACACGATCTTCAACGTCCGCGGGCTGAGGGTCGGCCTGATCGGCATGGGCAACCTCTCGACGCTCACGTCGATCTTCGAGCTGCCGAACAAGCTCGGGTTCGTCCCCTACCAGACCGAGGAGATCGCCCAGTACTACATCGACGTGCTGCGCCCGCAGGTCGATCTGGTCGTGCTGGTCACCCACCTCGGCCTCGACGTCGACGAGCCGATGATCGAAGGGACCGAGGGGGCCGACATCGTCCTCGGTGGCCACAACCACATCGTGGTCTCGCCGCCGAAGGTCGTCTTCGACTGCGGAGGCGTCGACGCCCCCACCGGCTCGGTCATGGTGCGCGGCGGCTCCGACGGGTCGGTGCAGACGCAGCGCGCGTGCAAGCCCCGCCGCGTGCTGCTCATGCACTCGGGCGCGTTCGCGAAGTTCGTCGGCCGCCTCGACGTCACCGTCACCGACGACCCGACGACGATCGAGCAGGCGAACAGCAAGCCCGCCGGCTGGTACGACCCGGTCAACGGCTTCGAGGTCATCGCGCACACGCAGAAGATCATCCCGATCGACAACTCGGTTCCCGAGGATCGGGCCATGGGGGCGCTGATGGAGCCCTACCAGCAGGCGCTCACCAACCTCGGCACGCTCGACGAGCTGGTCGGCTACGCCCCCGCCGACATCAAGCGCACGGCGCCGGCGGGGGCCGACTCGCAGCTCGGCAACCTCGTCTCGACGTCGATGTGGCTGCGCCTCGGCGTGCAGACCGACTGGTCGCTCACCAACACGACCGGCATCCGCGCCGACCTGCCGAAGGGGCCGATCACCGTCGAGCAGATGTTCAACGTGTTCCCGTTCGACAACTCGATCACGACGATGATCCTGTCGTCGAGCGAGATCATCGAGATGCTGGACTTCGTCGCGCGACGCTCGCAGAGCCGCGCGTGCGTCTCGCAGGTGCAGATCGCGGGCGCGCAGACGATCATGAACTGCGGCGGCTGCGACGTCCGCTACCGCCCCGACGTCCTCGACCCGACGCAGCCCTGCGTCGAGCAGGTCTTCATCGGCTACCAGGAGAAGGTCTGCACGCTGGACTCGGACTGCTCCTCCGACCCGGTCGCCTCACGCTACTCGTGCGATCGCAACGTGAACCGCTGCCGCCTCGCGATGGTCAAGGGGGCGACCTACACGTTCGCGACCAACAACTACCTCGCCGGCGGCGGCTCGGGCTTCCGCGTCCTGCAGCGCAACACCACCCAGCAGGACACCGGCATCCAGCAGCGCGACGCCGTGATGGACTTCGTGCGCCAGGGGCACCCCTGCGGCTGGCAGAACGATCCGAACAACTCGACCGGCGGCGGCCTGCTGACGTGCAGCGTCGACGCCGACTGCGCCGGGCTCGGCGCCTACGTCTGCGCGTGCCCACAGAACGTCGGACTCGATCGCGACGGCGACGGGCTCGCAGACCAGGACGACGCCTGCCCCGACCTCTACGCCGACATCACCAAGTACCCGAACGGCTGCCCGCCGGGCGCGACGCCGGGGCCCCTCGGCGACCCCAACGGCGCCCAGATGGTCGCCGGCTCGACGCTCGCGTGCGTGAGCCGCGCCCAGTGCGCCGGCGGCAGCGGGCGCTGCGTGCTCACGAGCTGCAGGCAGGACGTCGCCAGCCGCGAGGACATCGACTACTGCAACGGCGCCGTCGCCCAGGGGCTGCTCACCTGCCGTCAGCGCGCCTGCATGCACGGCGGCGAGCAGTGCAAGGTGCTCGCGTGCCTCGATGCCTCGGTCGGCGCGCTCGTCGACGCGCGCATCACGATGTTGGGGAGGTGATCGTGGTGCGCAACGTCCCGTCGCTCTTCGTCAGGATCGCGCTCATCGGCGTCGCGATGGCGGTGCCCGTAGCGCACGGCTGCAGCGCCTCGCCCGTGCCGACCATCTCCCACCCCGCGGGCATCCGCGTCGACGTCGCGCCGCCGACCGCGCCCGAGACGCCGAGCAGCCCCACCAACCGCTACCCGCTCACGTTCGTCGCCGACCAGGCGAGGACCTTCACGATCGACGTCACCGTCTTCGACGACGCGGGCAACCCGGCGACCTCGTTCGACGGCCGCACGGCCTGGGTCCGCCTCACGATGTCGCCGGGGCAGATCGTCAGCGTCGTCGGGCCGCAAGGGCCGAACGATCCGGACGTCGTCGGCCAGAACGTCCACCTGACGCAGGGGCAGATCAAAGGGGTGAAGGTCTCGGTGATCGCCGCCTACGGCGACACGCGCATCGTCGCGCAGGACGTCGGCTTCGTGCCGGCGCCGCCCGACACCGTCTCGCAGTGCCAAGACGGCATCGACAACGACAACAACGGCCTCGCCGACTACCCGGTCGACCCCGGGTGCTTCTTCCTCAACGACGACACCGAGGGGGTCGGCACCAACGCGTACGGCGTCTCGAGCACGATCTACTACGACTTCCCGCGTATCCACGACGTGCAGGGGGGCACGACCCCGTCGAAGTTCAACTCGAAGCAGGTCGAGATCCTCGGCGACGACACCACGCCCAAGCGCATGGTGGTCACGGGCATCACGAACAGCGGCATGTACGTGACCGACATCGACGATTTCGCGCGCGGGTTCAACTCGATCTACGTGTTCAACTTCAGCGCGCCCTACGGGGTGCGCGTGTGCGACAAGCTCGCGCGCCTGGCCGGCAACGTGTCGAACTTCTATGGCTTCACTGAGCTCGGCACGCCCGGGTGGACCGACGAGCCGTGGATCAGCGACGAGCAGAGCGGGCCCTGCCCCGTCCCGGCCTTCGTGACGGTGACCGACACGATGGCGCTCGACACCTCGCAGATGCAGGCGCTGTCGTCAGGGTTGATGAACGTGAAGAGCCCGGTCATCGGCACGCACTTCGGTGAAGCCAAGCCGCAGAACGGGGTGCCGAGCGACGGCGCGTCGAATTGCGACCTCAACGGCGACGGCATCGTCGGCTTCAACGCGAACAAGGCCGGCTACAACCTCGACGAGGCCAACTGCAACAAGGCGTGCGAGAACGACGTCGACTGCAGCGAGTGGAACAACTACCTCTCGCGCGGGACGGTCAAGATCAAGTTCGGCGCCAACAACGGGCTGCTCTTCTTCGATCCGGGCCAGATCCCCGCCTTCGATACGACGAAGGTGGTCGGTCCGAACAAGATCGCCGAAATCCGCGGCGAGATCCGCGTCTTCGTCGGGCCGACCCCCCCCTTCACCGTCCAGTCGCGGTGCGGGGACGACTTCATCGCCGTCGGCCAGGACCCGACCACGATCAAGGACGTGCAGCACGCGTGCGTGCGCCCGCGCGTCGGCGCCGATGCCGAAGGGTCGAACTGACCGCGCGCTCGAAGCGCCACCGATTTGCGTTTGATGCCCAACCGGACTCCGAGGATTGCCATGCGTTTCGCACGTCCGCTCGTCTCGCTCCTTCCGCTGCTTTTGCTCTCGGCGCCGTCCCTCGCGCGCGCCGCCGATGACGGTGCGCTCCCGTCGACCGACGCGCCCAAGCCGTTGACCGACGCGCCCAAGCCGTCGACCGACGCGCCCAAGCCGTCGACCGACGCGCCCAAGGCTGACGACGGCGGCGACGCGGCGAAGCCCGAAGGATGGACGGAGGCGCCCGGCGAGGGGCGCCGGCGCGTGCGCCGCGAGCGCATGGCCTCGCAGCGCGACACGGTGGACAACGTGGAGCCCGAGCGCGTGGTCGCCAACTACGCCGGCAACGGCAGCTTCATGGACACGCGCCTCACGTGGACCTTCGGCGACGACGACGTGCTGCACCGCACGGGCGAGACGTACCCGAACTCGCCGCTCGCGAGCATCGGCGATCGCGCGCAGTACCGCATGTTCTTCGACGGCCTGAACTCCCGCTTCGCCGGCCGCGAGAACCTTGCGCACATGGTGTTGTACAAGAAGCTGCCGTCGTTCATTCCCCACCTCGAGACCGAGGCGTCGCTCGTGCTGCTGTTCGACATGGCGCAGCTCGCGGCCAACACGGGGAGCCTCAACCAGGCGCTCTACGACGGCGGCAGCTTCCTGCGACTGTTCTACGAGACGCGCGAGGCGGTCGAGGGCAAGCACCCGCGCGAGGGCATCGGCCTCACCTTCTTCCCCCTCGACACCGACCGCTTCCGCCTCGGCTACCTGTTCGACATCTCGTGGGGCGGCACGAACCCGTACTACAACGACTCGATCTTCCCGCGCCTCGTCGGCTCGGCGCCCGGCATGAAGGTCCAGTACGACGGCCCCCACGGCCTGTACCTGTTCGGCGGCTTCAAGACCGCGCAGATCCTCCAGGTCCAGACGAACCTGAACCCGAACTCGACGAGCGGAAACGACGTCGAGCAGGTCAAGGTCCAGGAGACGAACTACGGCTTCCTCGGTGGCGGCGGCATCGACGCGAGCGACTTCCTCCACATCGACGCCGGTGCCGGCTACTTCCAGCAGGGGCGCTTCGACTTCCCCGACTTGCTCCCGCCTCCGAACACCGACGTCCAGGCGCCGCGCGTCTTCACGTATGGCACGAGCGGGCGCATCGTCTTCCACCACAACATGCCGACGCCGCAGTCGGTCGACTTCCTCCTGTACCGCAACGACCCGAACGCGCCGATGCTGGTGTTCGCCCCCGAGAAGTACGATCCGGGCGAGCTCGCGTACGCGATCTCCCTCGAGGGCTCGCGCATCTACCAGAACCTCAAGGACCCCAACACGGTCGGCGGGACGATGATCCAGCCGGCGTCTGCCGGCGCGCTGACGGGCGTCGTCAAGGCCGGTTACGCGCGCGTCAGCCTCTCGGCGATCGTGCGCGACGTGCCGTTCATCCTGCGCAACGTGCCGAGCCTCGTGCCCTTCCTCGCGATCGATCCGACGACGAACAAGATGCAAGCGGAGGAGTTCTTCGCGGCGTCGTTCGACTACTACATCGAGAAGTACCGCCTGCGCCCGGGCATCTCGGGCGGCTTGCAGCTCCCCTCGACGGCGACGGTCGAGTCGACGGTCGGCAACGCGCAGGCGAACCGCACGACGGTCATCTACAAGCAGGGGCTCGTCTCGGTCCTGCCCGTGAACGATGGCCGGCAGCCGGTCATCCAGACGCGCGCCTCGCTGCGCTGGGACCTCTCCGACGCCATCGCCACGATTGTCTGGCTCCAGCTCGTGCGCGACCCGAACCGCACGCTCATCGCGCGTGATCCGACCGAGGGTTCGCTGACGCTGCGCACCTTCCAGGACGCGAACTACTTCGGCTTCGGCACCACCGTGCAGGCGCGCTTCTAGCCGATCGACGCCCGGGCGCGCGTGACGAGCCGCTGGACCTCGCCGCGCGCGCCGTCGCGCAGCGCCTCGATGCGCCCTCGCGAGGCGTCGATCGGCGCGCCGATGGCGACGGCGACGCGGTGGTGCGGCATGACGACGAGCCGGCGCCCGTGCTCGCCGATCGACTCGTCGAGGAAGTGCGCG
>JAJXTK010000128.1 GCA_021783935.1 Myxococcales bacterium
CCCGGTGGCAACGGCGGCGCGGGCGGCCCCTACGACTCCAACCAGTGCAGCTCGGGCGGCGCGCAAGGTCTCAACGGCGCCGCCGGCGCGCGCGGCTCCGACGGTCCCAGGGGCCGCGCGGGCCCGCCCGGTCCGCCTCCGGTGGTCGCGCGCGCGGCGCGCGACGCGCTCTTCGCGCCCGAGCTCGAGCTCCTTCGGCGGCTCGAGGCGTCCGGAAAGCGCCGCTGACCCAATGCTCCGCGGCCCCTGCCCGGACCGCGGCAACGCACTGTTGCGTAGCTGCGGGGGAACCGCCACGCCGAGGCGCCGCATCCTTGCTGGCACCATGAAAGCGCCCTCGAACCTGCTCGCCCGCCTCGCCCCCTTCGCCCTCCTCGTCGCCCTCGCCGCCTGCAAAGATCCGGCGGAGGGAAAGCCGCAGGCCACCGTCTCGGAGGCGAAGCCGGTCCCGACGATCGCGACCCCGTCCGCGGCGGCCAAGAGCACCAACAAGATCGAGTCGCTCGCCTTCGACGAGAAGGTCGCGTCGGTCGGCTTCGTCGGCTCGAAGGTGACCGGCTCGCACGAGGGGAAATTCGGCAAGCTGTCGGGCACGCTCACCCTCGTCGATGGCAAGGCCGACGGCTCGCAGGTGAAGGTGGTCATCGACGAGACGAGCCTCGAGGCCGAGCCCGAGAAGCTCAAGATGCACCTGTCGGGGCCCGACTTCTTCGACGTCGCGAAATTTCCCAAGGCGACCTTCGAGTCGACCGAGATCAAGCCGGCGGCGGGGGGCGGCGACAAGTACGACGTCACCGGCAACCTCGAGCTGCACGGCGTGAAGAAGTCGATCTCGTTCCCCGCGACGATCACCGTCGATGGCGCCGCGGTGACGGTGGCCGCCGAGTTCGACATCAACCGCAAGGACTTCGGGATCAACTTCCCCGGCAAGGCGGACGATCTCATCCGCGACAAGGTCCTCATCAAGCTGTCGATCAAGGCGCCGCGACGGAGCTGAGCGTCCCCGGCCGCGAGCGCGCGCGAGCCTGCGTCCTCACCGCGGGCTCGCGCACCTATTTTTGTGGCTCGAAGCGGGCTCAACGCTTGCCGGGCACGCGGGGCTTGTGCTCGCTGGCCGCGCGGGCCCTCTCGGCCTCGATCGCCTCCGCGCGCGCGAGGCTCCGACCCACCTGGGCGATGAGCGCGCGCAGCGCCTCGTCCTCCACCGACGCCGCGGGTCGACCGCGCGGATCGAGCGCCGCCGCCTCGGCCGCCACCCGCGCGACCCGCTGCCGCGAGGGGGCGATCACGCCGCCGCGCTCGGGCGCGTCGACCACGCCGACGCGGTAGCGCAGCTGCTGCACCGCGACCCCACGCGCACGCAGGCGCTCGAGGACGAGCGGCGCGTGCAGGGCGAGCTCCTGCGCCCACGCGGGCGAGGCGACCACGACCCAGAGCGTGCCGCGGTCGAGCCGCTCGGGCAGCGTCCGGCGCGCGAACGCCACCCCCGCGACCTCCTCCCACGTCTTGCGCGGCACCGCGACCCGCACCGTCGCGCGCCCTGCCTCCGACCCGCCCAAGAGATCGCCGAGGGGCGCCGGATCGCCGCCGTGCCTTCGCGCAGTGCGTCGCTTGGCCGCCATCGTCGGCAACGTGCGCCCGAACCGCGGCGTCGTCGAGGGCAACCCCAGACGAACGCAGCTATTCACTGCCCCTCGAGACCTCTACCCTGGGCGCTCGACCCAGCGGCCGGCGCGGTCACGCGCGAGGCCGCTTACGGTTGGTTTACCTGTAGAGTAGCCGCCCCGCTGCGCGCCGGGCGCGCGCACACCAAAGACCGTCTCGTCGCCGTCGAGGAAGGCCCGATCGATGGAAAACTCCGGTTCCGAAGCCGCTCCCCAGAGCACCCAGAGCCCGCTGCGCGCATCGGGGGCCTACTCGACGCCCATGCCGTCGGTCCCGCCCGCCCCCGCCGCCGTCGGTCACCCGCTGCTCGAGGTCGTGCGCGGCGAGCTCGAGCGGCTCTTCTCGCTCGACGAGCTCTTGAACCTCGCGACCGGCTCGCTCGGCATCCCGCGGGAGATGATCCCCGGCTCCTCGGCGAAGGGGGCGTACGTGCACGGGCTCGTCGACGCCGGCGCCGAGCACGACGCGCTCGAGGCGCTCGTCGACGTGCTCCTGATCGAGCGCGCCGAGGTCGATCCGCGCGTGCGCGAGATCGCCGCCAGCGGCCTCGCCTCGGCCGACGAGCTCGCGCCCGGGGCCGTCGCCGGCCCCTTCACGGTCAACAAGAAGCTCGGCGAGGGGGGCGTCGGCGTCGTCTACCTCGCCACGCGCGAGGTAGACGGCCACGCGCGCCCCGTCACGCTCAAGATCGTCAAGCGCGAGGCGGCCCGCGACATGCGCGCGCTGCAGCGCTTCCTCACGCTCAATCGCCTGGTCGGCGCCGTGCAGCACCCGGGGCTGCCGCGCAACGTCGAGTCGGGATCGTTCCCCGACGGCAAGCAGTTCGTCTCGTACGACTACATCGAAGGGCAGACGTTGATGGCCCGCCTCGGGCGCACCGGCCCGATGCACGTCAACGAGGCCCGGCCGCTGCTGCGCGGCATCCTCGAGGCGCTCGCGGCGCTGCACGACAAGCGCCTCTGCCACGGCGATCTCAAGACCGAGAACGTGCTCATCGCCAAGAGCGACGTGCAGCAGGCCGGCGCGGCGCCGCGCGTGGTGCTCATCGATTTCGGCACCGATCGCCTGCGCGCACGCGGGCGCGCCGCGATTCACCAGACGGGAATCCTCGCGGTCTACGGGAGCGCGAAGGCCATGGCGCCCGAGCTCGTGCGCGGCCACGTCGCCGACGCGAAGAGCGACGTCTACGCCTTCGGGGCGGTGCTCTGGGAGGTGCTCACCGGCAAGCCGCTCTTCGCCAAGCCCGGCTCGACGTCGCTCGAGATCGCGCTCGCGCACCTCGCCGACCAGCCCGAGCCGCCGAGCGCGCAGGCGCCGCGCGGGTGGGTCTCCAAGGAGCTCGACGCCTTCGTGCTCGAGCTGCTGCAGAAGGATCCGACGGCGCGCCCGAGCGACGCGCGCGTGGTGCTCGAGTCGTTCGATCGCTTCGGGCGCGCGTCGCAGACGGCCATCGAGAAGGCCGCCGAGGCGAGCAGGCCCAAGCTCTCGGACGACGACGTCGACCTGCGCATCGCGGAGCTGGTCGAGAGGCCGGAGGACAGCGACGCAGCCGCGGCGCTCGAGAAGGCCATCGAGGAAGGGGGGAACCCCGAGCGCATCGCCGACGGCTTCCAGCAGATCGCCGAGGGGCTCGACGGCGACGACAAGAAGGACGTGCGCCGCTCGATGCTCTTCCGCGCCGCGCGCATCTTCGAGACCTCGGCGAAGAACCCGGAGCGCGCCGAGACCGCCTACAAGCGGCTGCTCGACATCGACCCGCAGGACGAGATCGCGCAGGCCGCGCTCGAGGAGCTGAAGAAATCGACGGGCCAGTGGGGCGACGTCGTCGAGATGCTGCTCTCACGCGTCGAGACGATGTCGCACGGGCGCGAGCGCGCCGCCGTCTACGCAGAGATCGGCCGGCTCTACGAGCAGGAGCTCGAGGACACCGAGAACGCGTTCGTCGCCTACGTGCAGGCGTTCTGCGAGGAGCCGCGCGAGAACGAGTACGGGCGCGACGTCGAGCGGCTCGCGGCGACCAACGAAGAGAGCTGGGACGAGGCGCTCGGCCAAGCGACGCACCGCTCGCAGGTCGAAGGGGTGTCGGCCGAGGACAAGCTCGCGCTCTACGTGCAGATGGGCAAGTGGTTCGCCGCGAAGGTCAACCGCCTCGATCTCGCCCTCCCCTCGTTCCAGGCCGCGATCGCGATCGATCCGGCGAGCGACGCCGCGCTCGAGGGGCTCTGCGACGTCTACCGGCGGGCGCAGCAGTGGCCCGAGCTCGGCATGGTGCTCATGCGCCGAGCCGACGCCTCGACCATCCCTGCGAAGGCGCGCGATCTGCGCGCGCAGGCCGCCGAGATCCTCGAGAACAAGCTCTCCGATCCGAGCAAGGCGAAGGAGCTCTATCGAGCGATCGTGACCGAGGACCCGGGCCACACGATGGCCGTCGACGGGCTCGAGCGGCTCTGCCTGCGCACGGGCGACTTCACCTCGATGGTCAAGGTCCTCGAGGCGCGTGCGGCGGCGCTCCGCGGTCGCGAGAAGGCCGACACGCTCGCGCGCATCGGCGAGATCTTCGAAGACCAGCTCGGCGATCTGGCCGAGGCGCAGCGGCGCTACGAGTCGGTGCTCGCGCTCGATCCCCGCCACCTCGGCGCGCTCAAGGGGCTCGATCGCATCTTCAACCGGCAGGGGCGCTACAAGGAGCTGCTCGGGAACCTGATGGCGCAGATCGAGTCCGCGGCGACGCCGCGCCAGAAGATCGGCCTCTGGGAGCGCATCGCGGCCATCCACGACGAGGAGTTCCTCGACCACGCCGCCGCCGCGGACGCCTACGAGGCGATCCTGCGCATCGACGGCGCGCACGACTCCGCGCTCACGGCGCTCGTGCGCCACTACCGCGCGCTCGATCGATGGGAGGACGTCGCGGCCCTCTACGAGCGGCACCTGAGGACCGTCGAGGACCCGCAGCGCCGCGTCGAGCTCTTGCTCGCGCGAGGCCGCGTGCTGCAGGAGCAGATCGGCTCGCCCGATCGCGCGATGGCGGTCTACGAGAAGGTGCTCGAGGTGCAGCCCGCGCACGCGGGGGCGCTCGAGGCGCTCGCGCAGCTGCGCGAGAGCACCGGCGACGCCAACAGCGCCGTCGCGGCCGTCGAGGCCCTCGCGCAGAAGGCGTCGACGCCCGAGGCGAAGGCCGAGCAGTACGTGCGCGCGGCGCGCCTGCTCGAGGGGCGCGGCGACAAGGACGGCGCGATCGATCGCTACAAGCTCGCGCTCGACGCGAACCCGAACGACAAGTCGGCCGCCGCGGCCCTGCGCGCGGCGTACGCGGCGCGCGGCGACGTGTCGGCAGCGATCGCGATGATCGAGCGCGAGGTCGCGATCGCCGACAACAAGCCGGCGAAGGCGCGCCTGTGGGCCGAGCTGGCCCAGGTGGCGCGCGAGAAGATGAAGGACGACGACAAGGCGCGCGAGGCCGCCCTCAAGGCCCTCGACGCCGACCCGACGAACATCACGGCGCTCACCATCCTCGGCGACACGGCGTTCGAGGCCGAGCGCTTCGTCGAGGCCGCGGGGCGCTTCGAGCTGGTCGCCAACCGCGCCGAGGCGATCGCGCACGCCGACGCGGTGCGCGTGCTCTCGCGCTACGTCGATGCGCTCATCCACATCGACAGCGGCGACAAGGCGATCAGGGCCGCCGAGAAGCTGCGCGCGCTGGCGCCGGACGACTCCGAGGCGCTCGAGCGCGTCGGCAAGATCCTCTTCGAGCACGGCGACTCGAAGGCGTCGGTCGACCTGCACAAGCAGCTCATCGATCACGTCGGCGACAAGCTCACGGGCGGCGATCGCGCCTCGGTGCTCTATCGCTACGGCGAAGGGCTCCGGCGCGTCGGCCAGCTCGACGAAGCGATCGCGCCGCTCGAGGAGGCGGCCGATCTGGACACGCTCGCGGTCGCGCCGCTCGACTCGCTGGTCAAGCTCTACGAGGCGCGCGAGCGCTGGAACGACGTCGTCGCCATCAAGCGCCGCCGCCTCGACATCGCCGAGGGGGACGAGCACGTGAAGCTGATCATCGACATCGGCGACGTGCTCGCAGGCAAGCTGAAGGATCGCGCGGGCGCGGCCAAGCAGTACGTCGCGGCGCTCGACGAGCGGCCCGACGACCGCGGGATCATGCTCAAGCTGATGCAGATGTACTCCGAGTCGGAGGACTGGTCGCAGCTCGTGGAGGTCGTGCTGCGGCTCGGCGAGCTCGCCGAGGACCCGGTCGCCAAGTCGAAGTACCTCACCACGGCGGCGATCGTCACCGATCGCCACATCAAGGACCCGATCGCGGCCGCGGCGCTGTTCGAGAAGGTGGTCGCCGTCGACGTCAAGAACGAGAAGGCGCTCAACGAGGCGATCCGCCTGCGCAGCGGCGAGGGGGACTACGCGGCGACCGAGCGGCTGCTGACGATCAAGCTCGAGCGCGCGAAGACCACGGGCGACAAGGCCGCGCAGATCGGCGCGCTCGACGCCCTCGGCGACGTGCGCCACCGCCACCTCGACAAGGTCGACGAGGCCATCGAGGCCTACGAGGCCGCGCAGGCGCTCGATCCAGAGGGGCGCGAGCGCGCCGAGACGCTCGCCGCCATCTACGCGAGCGACGCTTCGCGCTGGCTCGACAAGGCGGTCAAGGCGCAGACCGCGATCCTCAAGCGCAACCCCTATCGCGCCGAGTCGTTCAAGCTGCTGCGCAAGCTCTACACGCAGAGCAAGCGCGCCGACGCGGCGTGGTGCGTCTGCCAGGTGCTGACCAACCTCAAGCTCGCCGAGCCCGACGAGGAGCGCTTCTTCAAGCGTCACCGGGCCGAGGGGCCGGCGCCCGCGCAGTCGGCGCTCAACCTCGACGACTGGAGCGCGCTCGTTCGCCACCCCGATCGCGATCCGCTGCTCACCTCGGTGATCGCGCTCATCGAGCCCGCGATCGTCGCCTCGCGCGGCGTCACGCTCCAGGGCGAGGGGTACGATCTGCAGTACGCCGTCGACGTCGCGCGCGACCAGTACCCGATGTCGCAGACGCTCTATTACGCCTGCGGGGTGCTCGGCCTCGAGATGCCGATCGTGTTCCACAAGCCGAACATGCCCGTGGGGCTCGCGTACGTGCACGCGAACCCGCGTGCGATGGTGCTCGGGCGCGCGGCGCTCGAGGCGAACGTGCCGCCGCAGGCGCTCGCGTTCGTCGCGGCGCAGAAGCTCGCCTTCTTCACGCCGGGCCAGTACGTGCGCCAGCTCGTCTCTACGGTCGCGGGGCTCAAGGCGTGGCTGTTCGGCGCGATCAAGCTCGTGTCGCCGAACTTCCCGATCACCCCCGAGCTCGAGGGGCCAGTGACCGAGGCGGTCAAGGCGCTCCAGAAGCTGCACCCGAACCAGCGCGAGCAGCTCACCTCGCAGGTCGCCAAGCTCTTGCAGAACGGATCGTCGATCGATCTGAAGAAGTGGAACGCGGCGTGCGACCTCACGGCCGACCGCGCGGGGTTGCTGCTCGCGCACGACCTCGACGTCTCCCTCACGCTCGTCAAGGCGAGCGAGGATCCGAACGCACCGGTGAGCACCAAGGATCGCATCCGCGAGCTCACCCTCTTCGCGGCGAGCGAGGAGTACTTCCAGCTCCGCCAGAAGCTCGGCATCGCGATCGACAGCTGAAGGAGGCGCCGTTGCGCACGCTCATCGTGACCCTCTTGGTCGGCGCCGCGTCGCTCGGCTGCGCCTCGTCGCAGGGCTCGGTCGCCGCCGACGACGCGGCGACCGACGGCGCAGGCGACGGAGCGATCGGCGACGGGGCCAGCGACGGCGCCGACGCGGTGGCCGACGTCGGCCCGTGCGACGGCGCGCCGACGTACGCGACGCTGCAGCGGCTCGCGCCTGCCCCGCTCGAGGCGCTCATCCAGGCCGAGAGCCCGGTCATCATCGACGTGCACGTGCCCTACGCCGGCAAGCTGCCGGGCACCGCCGCCGACATCCCGTACACCGACGTCGACGCGATCGAGACCTTCCTCGGCCACGACCACTGCGCCGACGTGGTGCTCACCTGCCTGAGCGGCGGCATGAGCGAGAGCGCCGGCGACGCGCTCGTCACGCGGGGCTACCTGCGCGTGCACGATCTGCTCGGCGGCATGACGGCGTGGCAGGCGGCGGGCTACCCGATCCAGAAGTAGCGACCGCGTCGCGGGCGCAGCAGCAGCTCGCCGAGCGCTCGGCGCCCCGCCCGCAGCCCCTGCGCCGCTGCGGCCGGGCCCGCTCGATCGGGCGCGGCCTTGTCCCCCCAGGCCGGATTTGCGACGCAGCCGGCCGCGATGAAGCCGATCACCTACCGGGACGCGGGAGTCGACATCGACGCGGGCGACGAGCTGGTCGAGCGCATCAAGCCGCTCGCCAAGCGCACGCGCATCCCCGAGGTGCTCGCCGACGTCGGTGGCTTCGCCGGCATGTGCCGCGTGCCCGAGGGGATCGAGGAGCCGATCCTGGTGAGCGGCACCGACGGCGTCGGCACCAAGCTCAAGCTCGCCTTCCAGCTCGATGCGCACGACGGCGTCGGCCAAGACCTGGTCGCGATGTGCGTGAACGACATCCTCACGTGCGGCGCACGGCCGCTCTTCTTCCTCGACTACTTCGCGACCGGAAAGCTCGCGCTCGATCAGGCCACGCGCGTCGTCGCCGGCATCGCGCGCGCGTGCGAAGAGAGCGGCTGCGCGCTGCTCGGGGGCGAGACGGCCGAGATGCCCGGCATGTACCCGCCCGGCGAGTACGACCTCGCGGGCTTCGCGGTCGGCGTCGTCGCGCGGAAGAAGATCGTCGACGGCTCGCGCGCGGCCGCGGGCGACGTGGTGATCGGCCTCGGCTCGTCGGGGCTGCACTCGAACGGCTACTCGCTCGCCCGCAAGGTGCTCGAGGCGCGCGCGGTCCATCCGCAGACGTACGCGCCGGAGCTCGGGCGGTCGGTCGCCGAGGCCCTGATGACGCCGACGCGCCTCTATCCGAGGGCCGTGCGCGCGGTGCTCGAGGCCTCGCCCGCGATCGACGTGCGCGCGATGTGCCACGTGACCGGCGGCGGCCTGCCTGGCAACCTGCCCCGCGTGCTCCCCGAGGGGCTCGGCGTGCGGCTCGATCTCGGCACCTTCCCGCGCCCCGCGATCATCTCCTACCTCGCCAAGCTCGGACCCGTCGACGAGCAGGAGCTGCGCGCGACGTTCAACCTCGGCCTCGGCTACGTGCTCGTCGTGCCGCCGCGTGACGTCGAGCGCGCGCTCGTGGCCCTGCGCGCCGTCGGCGAGGACCCGTACGTCGTCGGAGAGGTCCTCGCCGTCGAGCCCACGCGCGCGTTCGAGGAGCGCGTCGAGCTCGTGGGGAGCCCAGCGTGAGTCGAGCGCCGCTTCCGCTCGTCGTGTTCGTCTCGGGGTCGGGCTCGAACCTCCAGGCGATCCTCGACGCCATCGCCGATGGGCGCCTCGACGCCGAGGTGCGGCTGGTCGTGTCCAACAAGCCGGGCGTGCGCGCGCTCGAGCGCGCGGCCGCGGCGGGCGTGCCGACCCGCGTGCGATCGCACCGTGATTTCCCCTCGCGCGAGGCCTTCGACGAGGAGCTCGCCAAGCTCGCGCGCGACGCCTTCGCCAGCGACGCGGGGCGCGGCCTGGTCGTCCTCGCCGGCTTCATGCGGCTGTTGACGAAGGGCTTCCTCGACGCCTTCCCGCACCGCGTGGTGAACATCCACCCTGCCCTGCTCCCCTCGTTCCCGGGGACGCGCGCGCAGCAGCAGGCGCTCGACTACGGCGTGGCGATCACAGGCTGCACGGTGCACCTCGTCGATGCGGGCACCGACACCGGTCGCGTCCTCGCCCAGGCCGCGGTGCCCGTCCTGCCAGGCGACACCGAGCAGGCGCTCTCGGCGCGCGTGCTCCGCCGCGAGCACGAGCTGCTGCCGCTCGTGCTGCAGTGGCTCGCGACGGGGCGTCTGCGCGTCGTCCAGGGGCGGCCGCTCTACGATGGCGTCACGCCCGCCGTCGGCGTCGAACCGGCGTAGATGCTACAGTCCGCGCGGCCCGCGGATGTCCTCTCGGTACTACGACGTCGTCGTGCTCGGCATGCGCGTCGGCGCGCTCGCCAGCGCCGCGTTGCTCGCGCGCCGCGATTTCCGCGTCCTGGTGCTCGGGCACGGGGCCTCGCCGGCGACGTATCGCTTCGATGGGCTGCCGCTGCGGCGCCGCAGCTTCACGCCGCTCGCCGCGCCGACGCCCGCCTGGCGCCGCGTGGTCGCCGAGCTCGCGCAGTCGCAGGCGTTCAAGCGGAGGCTCCGTCCCCTCGACCCGATGTTCCAGGTGCTGGAGCCCGGTCGACGGCTCGAGCTGCCGCCCGACCCCACCCTGTTCGCGCACGAGCTCGAGCGCGAGCTCCGCGACGCGCGCGGCGCCATCGACGAGCTGTACTTGCGACTCTCGCGCCTCAACGCGCAAATCGACGAGGTGCTCGAGCGAGACGCGGTGTGGCCGCCCGGCAATTTCTGGGAGCGGCGCGAGACGGCGCGCCTTCGTGACGCGCTCCCCATGGGGGGCGAGGCGCACCTTCGCCGCGACGAACCGGCTCTCACCGTCGACGCGGACTACCGCGCCGTCTTCGAGCTGCCGGCGATCTTCGCGAGCCACGCGCGGCTCGATCCGGTCTCCGAGTCGTCGCAGCTCCCTCTCGCGCGCCTGCACGGTGCCTGGACCCGCGGCGTCAGCGAGCTGCCGGGCGACGAAGACGAGCTCACGGCGTTCCTCGTCGAGCGCATCCGCGCGCATGGCGGCGACGTGCGCTCCAACGAGTGGTGCGAGGCGATCCAGCACAAGCGCGGACGGGTCGCCGGCGTCGTCATCGAGGGCGACTCCGAGGTCACCGGCTGTTCGTTCGTCATCGGCGACCGCCCCGTCATGCGTCTGCTCGACGTCGTTCGCGACCTCGAAGACGCGCACATAGAAGAGGTCGCCCTCCCGCCGACCGCGGGCCGGCGCTTCACCGTCTCGATCGTCGTGCGCCAGGCGCTGGTGCCCGATGCGCTCGCGCGGCACGCCTTCCTGCGCCCGTCCGGTCCGAGCGGCGTCGACGTCCACCTGCAGCGCGCGAGCTTCTCGCATGGCGCGGGCGGCGCCGATCCCGCGCTCGCGGCGATCGGCGCGGAGCTGTGGGTCGCGGAGGCCATCGTGCCCGAAGCCCTCGCGCCCCCCGCGGGGTCCGTGGGGCGCGAGATGCACGCGCGGGAGCTCGTGCTCGCGACGCTGCGCCAACATTTCCCCTACCTCGATCGCCACACGCTCGTCGTCGACTCCCCGAACGACGGCGCGCCGCTCGTCGACCGGCGCCACGGCGACACGGTGCTCGTCGGGCGCGCGGCGACCCGCGCCGGCGGCGGTCACCTCGAGGCCGAGGCTTCCGACCCGATATACGACGGCGTGGCCGAGGGCTACGCGAGCCTCTCGCTCGAGCCGATCCGCACGCCGATCGAGCGCTTGCTCCAGGTCTCGCCGACGGTGCTCCCGGCGCTGGGACAGGAGGGCGAGCTGCTCGCGGCCTGGGGCGCCGCGCGCATCGTCACGCGCAGCGACCGCCAGAAGGAGCGGATGCGGCGCGAGATGTGGTCGAAGATCGAGATCTGAGCCGACCGCTCAACCGCGATCGCCGTCGTCCTCGCCGAAGCCCTCGGCGGCGCGCGCGCGCGACAGCATCCGATGGAAGCTCGGCCTCGGCACCTGCGCGAGCTCGGCCGCCTTGGCGATGACGCCGCCGACGCGGCGGAGCACGTCCGGGAAGTAGGCGCGGTCGAACGCCTCGAGCACGCGGCGCTTGGCCTCGTGGTAGGGGAGCCCCGCGAGGTCGCCGATGCCCCCGAGCACGCCCGCCCTCGCGGGCTGCCCCGCCGCGCCGATCGGCTCGCCGAAGAGGACCTCGGGGCGCGCGCTCTCGAACGTGGCCCAGCGCTCGACGACGTTGCGCAGCTCGCGGACGTTACCGGGCCACGGGTGGGCGAGCAGCACCTGGATGAGATCGGCGGGCACCTCGGCCTTCTCGCCGCGCGTGCGCTCGAGGAAGTGCTGGGCGAGCGCGGGGATGTCCTCGCGCCGCTCGCGCAGCGGCGGGACCACTACGCGGATGACCGAGATGCGGTAGTAGAGATCCTCACGAAACTCGCGGCGCCGCACGGCCTCGGC
>JAJXTK010000798.1 GCA_021783935.1 Myxococcales bacterium
CTCCGCCACCGCGACCGCCTCGGCCGCGCCCAACGCATCGGCGACCGCATCCGCGAGCGCGTCCGCGAGCGCCACCGCGACCACGACCAGCCCCGTGAGGCGCTGGACGCCGCCGGCCAACACGAAGCCGACGGCGACGACCACCGCCGCGCCGACCGTGACGACCCCTCCGAAGCCCACCTCGACGGGCGGCGACAACGTCCTCGACGATCGACGCTGAAGGTCCTTCTCCATGCACAAGCAAGCCCTTGCCCTCACGCTTTGCGGCGCGCTCGCCCTGCCTGCCGTCGCCCCCATCGTCGCCGCGCAGGAAGTCACTGGCGTGGCGCAGACGCTGTTCGACGAGGGCAAGAAGCTGATGGACGCCGAGAAGTACGAGCAGGGGTGCCCCAAGCTCGCTGAGAGCTACAAGCTCCAGGCGTTCACCGGCACGTTGCTCAACCTCGCGACCTGCTACGAGCGGTGGGGCAAGACCGCGACCGCGTGGGCGCAGTTCCGCGACGCGCTCGCGGCTTCGAGGCGCGAGGGGAACGACAAGCGCGCCGAGTACGCCAGAGCGCACATCGCGGCGCTCGAGCCGAAGATCTCGCACCTCACGGTCAGCGTGAAGGCGGGCGTCGACGCGTCGGCCTTCAGCATCAGCATCGACGGCGTGTCGCTCGGCACCGCGATCCTCGGCGCGGATCTGCCCATCGATCCCGGCAAGCACGTCATCTCCGTGACCCAGCAGGGCAAGAAGCCCTGGGAGACCGACGTCGAGATCGGCAAAGAGAACGACCGAAAGGCGGTCGAGATCCCGCCGCTCGTGGATCTGCCGGCGCCGCCCAAGGAGCAGCCGAAGCCGCTGCCGAGGGGGCCGGAGGCTCCAGCGCCGAACCGCACCGCGGGTTGGGTCGTCGGCACCATCGGCGTCGCGCTTATCGGCAGCTCGCTCTTCACGGGGATCGAGGCATCGTCGAAGTGGAACACGCGCAACGACCTGTGCCCCAACGACCTCTGCAGGCCGGGCGGGCTCGACGCCGACAAGTCGGCGCGGCGCTGGGCGCTCGCGACGGACGTCCTCCTCGCGACGGGCGTGATCGCGACGGGGGTCGGGGCCTACTTGCTGCTGAAGCCCGGCTCGTCGTCGAGTTCGGCCACGTCGGGCAGCGCGGCGCCGCCGACCGGGAGCACGTACGTCGCCCCCGCGATGGGGCCTGGCTACGCCGGGCTCGCCGTGTCGGGCGCATTCTGAACGACCGCGCGCGAACGAACCTGGCTGCTCGCGCGTCGAGGTCGCCGCGCGCGCGTGGGCTCGAGGCTCAGCGCGCGCTCGCCGCGCCCGCGAACCCTGGGGCTAGCAGTGCGATGAAGCGGGGCGGGTTCTTCACTTGCTGCTCGCGGAGGTATCGCTCCGCCGCCCCCTTTGCTTCGGCGCCGTCCGCGCCGTCGTCGAGCTCGGCGAGCAGCCACTGGCACGCCGCCGCGTAGCCACGCATCGACTCGGCCTCGAAGGCCGCGTGGGCGGCGCGCAGTCGTCTCGTCGCCGTCGCGTGCTCGCCGCGCTGCGCGTGCACGGCCGCGCGCAGCAGCTCCGCGCTCGCCATCGCCCACGGCAGGCGCGTCCGTTCGAGCTCGAGGGCCGTGCGCAGCGTGAAGCGCCGCAGCGGCTCCGGGTCGGAGAGTCGCTCCGCCCGGGCGATGGCCGCGCGCGCGTGGAGGTGCCGGAACTCGGCGCGCACGTTGAGCACCTGGAAGATGCGCGATCGCCGAAAAATGGGCTCGCGCTCGGTGAGCAGCTGGTAGGCGTCGACGCTCTGACCTCGGTACAGCTCGACGTTCACGCGCGCCATGACCTCGTAGTACGCGACGAGCGGCGCGACGTGCCCGCCGAGGCGCGTGACGGCGACCGTCAGCTCGGCGAGCGCGCGATCGGGATCGTCCACCACGAGCCACGCGGCGTTGGAGAGGCCCACGCGCACGTTGATGCCGAGCCCGAGATCGCCGCGCTCGGCCGACTCCTGCATCAGCAGCGACACGCGGGCGACCATGTCGCGCAGGGAGCCGAGGCGCCACAGGCACCAGGTGTAGAAGACCTCCGAGGTCGCGAGCTCCCACGCGACGCCCGTGCAGCCGTCGCGGAGCCGCGCGATGGCCTCGTCGAGCACCTCGCGCGCCGAGCGCGTGCGCCCGTCGAGGAAGCGCGCCATGCCGGTGGTGAAGAGCACGAAGGCGCGGGCGTGCGGGTTGTCGATCCTTGCGGCGAGCTTCGTCGTCGCGTCGTAAAGCGCGTCGGTCGCGCGTCGGTGGCGTGGGCCGCGGCGGCCGGAGGCGACGATTTCGGTCGCGAGCGCGAGGCAGACTCGGTAGGGCTCGCCCGCCGCGAGGGCGCGCAGCACGTGCTGCTTTTGGAACGCCATCGCGCGGATCGGGTCGGCGATGACCAGCGTCGCGCTGACCGACCAGCACACGTCGATGCGCCGCAGCTCCTCCTGCGAGAGTTGGCTCGAGTCTCGCGCGACCCAGCCGCGCCCGCGCAGGCGCACGACGATCATGTTCCACAAGAGAGTGAGCAAAGCGCCGAGCGGCGTCTCGGGGAAGCGCATGCCCACCGACGTCAGCACCTCGCGCACGGCGTCGATCCCCTCACCAAAACA
>JAJXTK010000129.1 GCA_021783935.1 Myxococcales bacterium
CGGCTCGACCGCAGCGTCTTCGCCCGCGGCTCCGCCCCGCCCTTCGACGCAATCCCGAGCGACGGCGCGTCGGGCGGCGGCGGCGGCGGCACGGTCGGCAGCTTCGGCTTCGACTCGTGGTGCTCCGCCTCGCGCAGCGCGGCGGGCGACGGGCGCGGCGCCTCGCCGACGGCGACGTCCTCGACGACCATGTCATCGACCGCCACCGATCGAAGAGGGCTCGGGAACGGGTTGGGGGTCGGCACGCCGGCGCGCGGCGCAGCCGGGGGCGGCTTGCGCGGCGGCGGAGGTCGCGCGGGCGCGGGCACGCTCTCGAGCTCGATCTCGAAGGCGCTCTCGCGCAGTTCGACGGCCGACTCGTGCGCGGGCTCGCCGGCCGCGACCAGCGTCTGGAGATCTGCCGCCGCCTTGGCCAGCTCGAGCACGCGCACGTCGGCCTCGACCTCGCCCGCCGCCTCGGCCGCCTTGCGGACCCACCCGATCGCGTCGGCGCGCTCGCCGCGCTTCCACAACGCCTCGGCGGTCGACAGCGCCCAGGCGACGTCCTCGGCGTCGTCTTCCTTGGGGCGCAGCAGCTTCGACGGTTCGTCGTTGCCGGACATCGCGACGGGCTCGGTTCGCGGTCGATTCCAGGATGGTCGCGAGACCACGCTGGGTGGCCGCGAGGGGCCCGCGCCGTCAGAGGACCGGCTGCGAGGTCGGCCCCTGCGGGAGGCCGGCGTCCAAAAAGTACCTGAGACCGAGCATGAAAACCATGGCTTTGCCGGCGACGTCCGGGGCCGAAAGATCGCCCCGCACCCCCACGTCGAAGGCGAACTGCGTGTCGACGTAGCCGACGCCGCCCGACAGGGAGCTGCGCTTGGCCCCCGTGTCGTAGAGGAATCCGAGTCGAATGGGATAGCGGTCGGCGAGCAGGAGCTCGGCGCCCCCCTCGTAGCGCGCCTTCCAAGCGCCCCAGTAGGTCTTGTCGACGCCGACGACGTCCCCCTCGATCGTGAACTCCCCGAGGCGGACCCCTGCCGCTCCGCCGAGCATGAGCGGCGCGAGGCCGTTCTGCGGCGCCGTGAGGTTGTAGCCGACGGCGCCGAGGCGCAGCCAGTCGGTGATGGCGGCCATGAGCCCGGCGTCGAACGTGTAGATGGTGGCGTTCGGATCCCCCGACGACTTCGAGGCCGCGCTCGGTCCGAGCGGCCCGTAGCCGTCCTGCGCCGCGCGCAGCCAGCGCCCCGTCACCCCCAACGAGAAGCGATCGCTGAGGGCGTAGGCCCCCGCGATCCTCACGTCGGTCGCCGAGCGCTGGTAGCTGTCGGAGTCGTTGCCGAGGGTGCTGCGAAGCGCCTGCACCCCCATCGCCAGACGCGACGTGACCGCGTCGAGGACGCTCACGCCGTACTGCATCCGGTGCGGCGTCGTGTCGTACCCGAAGAACCCCTCCGCGTGGTAGACGGGCTGCGCAGCGGCGTTCGCGGGGTTCGAGTCGATCGCCGACGTCGACCAGCCGAACGCGCGCGCGGCGCCCCCCATGGCGAGCGTGCGCGGGTTCTCGAGCTCGCCGTAGCCATAGCCGTACTCGGCTGGCCGGTAGCCGCTGGCCGCAGCCGGCGCCGCACCGAGCACGGCGCACGCCCCCGCGGCGAGGGCCAGCGCTGCGAGGGCGCGACGGGAGCCGGACGGGCGTTGGCGCATGTGGCGCTCGCCGTAGCGCGCGCGGCGGCGGGTGGACCACTTTTCGGACCGCCCACGGTCCGGCCCCGCGATTCCGGAGTCGAATCGCGGTCCGAAATCGTCCGGCAGCGGTCGAGTTGACACTTGACTACGCAACAAGCCCCGCCCTGGGCCTCCCCGCTTCGCGCCATCGCCACGCAAGCCTTTGAAATCCAAACGAAACGAGCTACCCGCGGGGAAGGTCTAGACGCCCGTCCACGCGCAGTGGTACCTCCGATCTCCCCTGTGACGAGGCGGTTCCGTCGACGTGACGAGGGCACGGCTTCGACCGCGTGGGTTCGTTCAGAGAGTGATAGAGACTCCGCGCGCCGAAGACGTTTGACGAGTCAGGCAACCGTGGGGGAGGGCGTTCCGGTTCGAGACGGCGAGGTGGTCGGAGGCGATGGCTCGCGCCGGAGCTCCGAGGGTCGCGTTCATCGTGGCGAACGCAGTGGCTGTAGAGGTAGTTTGTCGCAGTGCGCTCGGGGCGGTTCTGTCCGAGCGGTCGAGCGAAGGCAGAGGCTCTCCTCGCGTTCGCTCCTCTTGAGGGGAGCACCCTCGTTCCATAGCGCCGCGGAGCGGCGAGTTTTTCCCCAGCCTGTGGATAGCCTGGGGACACGTGGCTCGTTGTGTCTTCTCTGCCTGACTACATCGGGAATTGGTGCGTTGCGGTGGGTCGTTGGATGTCGGGAGTGGTGACGGGGCGTCACGCGTGCGCGTGGACCCCTGCGGGTGAGCAGTGATGCATCAACTCTGGGAAGCCGCCATCGCGGAGCTGCGGGCCAAGGCGCCCGGCTCATTCGAACGCTGGTTCTCGTCGATTCAGTTCGACGGGTTCACCGACGGCGTCTTGCAGCTGCGCGCCCAGAACGCGTTCGTGCGCGACTTCGTGAACGAGCACTTTCTTGCGCTCGTGAGGGAGCGGCTGCGTGAGCGCACGGGGATGACCATCGAGATCGCCTGGTCGATCGACCCGGTGCTCCCCTCGCCGGTGGCGCCACGTCCGTCGCAGCCGCCCCCCCCGCCGCCTCCGGCCGAAGCCGAGCCCGCAGCCGCAGCCACAGCCCCGCCCCCGGCCGCGCCAGCGCTCGTCGGCGTGGTCCCCACGCCGCGCATCGAGGGGCTCAACCCGAAGTACATCTTCGCGAACTTCGTCGTCGGCACCTCGAACGAGCTCGCCCACGCCGCGGCGCTCGCGGCCGCCGGCGCGGGGAGCGTGCGACGCTACAACCCGCTGTTCATCTGCGGCGGCACCGGCCTCGGCAAGACGCACCTGCTCCACGCCATCGGGCACCACATCGGCTCGGCGCGCCCGGGGCTGCGCATCGTCGTGGTCTCGGCCGAGGCCTTCACCAACGAGTTCATCTCCGCGATCGCCAACAAGGAGATGGATCAGTTCCGCACGCGCTACCGCACGCAGTGCGATCTCCTCTTGATGGACGACGTCCACAACCTCGCCGGTCGCGAGCAGACGCAAGAGGAGTTCTTCCACACCTTCAACGCGCTCCACCAGGCCGACAAGCAGATCGTCCTCACGAGCGACCGCTACCCGCACGAGCTCGAGCGCTGCACCGAGCGCCTGGTCACCCGCTTTCAGTGGGGCCTCGTCGCCGACGTGCAGGTGCCGCAGCTCGAGACGCGCGTGGCGATCGTCCGCAAGAAGGCGCAGCTCGAACAGCTCGACCTCGACGACGAGGTCGCGGTGCTGCTCGCGCAGGCGATCCGCTCGAACGTGCGCGAGCTCGAAGGGGCGCTGATTCGCCTCGCCGCGCAGGCGTCGATCCTCGGGCGGCGCATCGACCTCGAGTTCGCGCGCAGCGTGCTCGCCTCGGCGCTGCCGCCGCGCGCCACGCCGGCGAGCGTCGAGGACGTCGTCAAGGCGGTCTGCAACCACTTCAACCTTCGCTCGAGCGACGTGCTCGGCAAGGATCGCCACCGGAGCGTCGCGCAGGCGCGCCACGTCGCGATCTACCTGTGCCGGCAGCGCTTGAAGTGCAGCTACCCGGAGCTCGGGCGCCACTTCGGCCACCGCGATCACACGAGCGTCATGCACGCCGTGAAGAAGGTCGAGGCGCTGCGCGTCGCCGACCCCGAGATGCGCAGCCACCTCGACGCCATCGAGCGCAAGCTCGGCTCCTGACCGCGCCGGAGCCACGCCCCATTGGACGCCAACCGGGTGGCACGCTACGCCCCAGCGGCCGTGCATCGCCGTCTCGCCCCCCTCTTCGTGCTCGCCGCCGTCAGCGGCTCGATCCTGTGCGCGTGCGAGCCGCCGAAGCAGTACGGCGTCGGCGTCTTGCAGTACTCCGAGAACGCGCGCCGCGCCTACGAGGAGGCGATGGGCGCGTACAAGGATCGCGACTGGGAGACCGCGGCGACGCTCTTTCGCGAGGTCCGACGGCGCTTCTCGTTCAGCCGCGAGGCCCCGCTCGCGCAGCTGCGCCTCGCCGACATCCAGTTCGAGCAACAGCTCCACGTCGAGGCGATCACCGCCTACAAGCAGTTCGTCCGCGAGAACCCCAAGCACTCGAACGTGGCCTGGGCGCGCATGCGCATCGCGCGCTGCTACTACAACCAGATCAGCGACGCGCTCCTGTTGCCGCCGCAGGAGGAGCGCGAGCAGACGCAGGTCGTCGACGCCTCGCGCGAGATCCAAGACTACCTGCACGAGTTCCCGGGCGGCCCCGAGTACGACCAGATGAAGCAGCTCGGCGCCGACGCGCTCGCGCGCCTGGTCGCCCACGAGCTGTTCGTCGCGCGCTTCTACGTCCGGCGCGAGAAGTACGATGCGGCGCTCGCGCGCGTCGACTACGCCCTCGCGAAGTACCCGGGCTCCTCGCGCGACGTCGAGGCGCTGCTGCTGCGCGGAGAGATCCTGCTGATGCTCAAGCGTAAGCCGGAGGCGAAGCGCACCTTCGAGCTGGTGCTGCAGCGCTTTCCGACCGAGCCGCGCTCGCAGCAGGCGCAGCGCTACCTCGACCTGCTGGTGAAAGAGGGCCTCTGAGCGCTCGCTCGCCCGCGACGTCTCGGAGGAGAGCCGTGAGCCTCGACGAAGGTGCCGCCCTGCCCCGCGACCCGCCCGCGCCAGGCGGGCCGTGGGATCTCCCGCTCGCGGAGGCGCCGCTCGCGTTCCTCGATCTGGAGATGACGGGGCTCGCGATCGGCAAGGATCGCGTCGTCGAGGTGTGCATCGAGCGGACGCGCGGCGCGCAGCTCGAGGCGCGCATCGAGACGCTTGTGCACCCCGAGGGGCGCACCGGCGCCGAGCAGGTGCACGGCCTCGACGCGGCGGCGCTCGCCTCCGCGCCGCCGTTCGCGGCGATCGCGCCCGCGGTGATCGAGCTGATCGAGGGGGCCATCGTGGTCGCGCACGGCGCGGCGTGGGATCTCGCGTTCTTGCGCGACGAGCTCGGGCGGCTCGGCCTCGGCCATCGCGCCCCTCGGCACGCGCTCGACACGCTCACCCTGGCCCGACGCGCGCTCTATCTCCACAGCTACGCGCTCGGCAGCGTCGCCGAGGCGCTCGAGGTCGCGACCGATCGCGCGCACCGCGCCGGCGCAGACGTCACGATGCTGCGGGGGATCTTCTGGCCGATCGCGCGCGCGCTCGAGCCGAAGACGCCGCGCGACCTGTGGGACGTGCGCGTCGGCGAGCGCGTGGCACGCCCGGGCGTGCGCGCCGCCCTCGAGGCCGCGCTCGCGAGCGCCGAGCCCGTCGAGATCGCCTACCGCCCGGCGCGCGGGGGCCCCACGACGCTGACGTTCGTCATCCAGTCGATCGATGACGATCCGCCCCGCGTGCACGGCTACTCGCTCCCCGCCCGTGGCCGGCGCGACCTCCGCATCGACCGCGTCCTGCGCGTCGGCCCCGCCAAGCAGCCGTAGCAGGCGGTGGACTTTCTCCGAGACCGACCGATCCTCCCGCGTCATCCCTCGATTTCTCGCACGATCGACCACAGCCTGCCGACGGTCACCGTTTCCGCGGGCCGTTTCTCAGCGGCCTGCTACAGGCGCCGTCGAGCGTCGCCCCCCTCGCGCCCCCTACCCCAGCTGGGCTAGAACCCGGCACCGCGCCGCGAACGGCGCCCCCCGAGGCCTCCCGTGTCCCTTCTCCGCCGACGAAACGCGCTCCTCACCCTCCTCGTCGTCCCCTGCGCCCTCGCCGCGCCGATGCTGTCGGGGTGCCCGGGCGAGTCGACGACCCCCGCCTCGCTCAAGCCGAAGCTGCCCCTCACCGAGGTCGCGCAGAAGTGGCTCAAGCGCGCGAGCGAGAGCTACCGCGCCGCCGACGTCGCCGACGCCGAGGACAGCATCAAGATGGGCCTCGAGCTCGCGAAGAAAGAAAACCTCGAGGACCGCGAGCTGCGCCTGGTGGCGGGGCGCATCGACCTCGCGCGGCTCGATTTTCACCAGGCCGAGAGCGACCTCGCCGACGTCCCCGGCTCCGAGGCGGCGGGGCTGCGCGCGCGGGCCTACTGGTACGACGGCGATCTGCAGCACGCGACCGACGAGCTCACGCGGGCGCTCGAGGACCCGGAGTTCAAGGATCCGTGGGCCAAGCCGGTCCGCGAGCTCGCCGGCTCGCAGGGCGCGGGGCGCAAGCCCTTCACGATCTCGGACGGCGGCGCGCGCAAGCTCGACGTGAAGATGCCGCGCGATCTCTACCCGGCGCTGATGGTGCCCTGCGAGATCGACGGCCAGAGCGTCCTCGCGCTGATCGACACCGGCGTCCCCGAGGTCGTGCTCGACAAGGCGACGCACACCAACCCCGCGTGGGTCACGATCAAGTTCGCCAACGCCGATCGCACCTTCGAGGTGCGCGACGTCCCGACGCTGATCGACGATCTCTCCGGCTACACGCAGCAGAACCAGGTCCCGATCCGCGCGATCCTCGGCGTGAACCTGCTGCGGCGCCTGCACCTGACCTTCGATCGCCGCGCCGATCAGCTGGTGCTCCGCCACGACGACCCCCCGCCGCCCCCCGTCTACTCGCGCGCCGACGTCCTCTACGTGCGCGGTGGCGGCATGACGGTCCGCTCGACCGCGCGCAAGGAGTTCGAGCTCACCTCGTCGCTGTGGCTCGACAGCGGCGCGGTGTGGCCGGTCGCCTTCGTCGACGAGACATGGAGGAAGCTCGGGGTGGACGTCGCGAGGATGCCCCTGTCGGGCGAGGTGAAGTTCGAGCGCCTCCTCGACTTCAGGGTCGGCGCGCTCGACCTCGGCCCCGCCATCGCGGTCGCCGGCGCGCCGCAGCTCGAAGAGAAGCTCAAGCAGATCGACGTCGACGTGATCGGCGGCGTCGGCATGGGCTTCCTCAGCGGCCTGCGCGTGACCGTCGCCGATCAGGGGCGCGCGCTGTGGCTCGAGACCGACGAGGGGACGAGCGCGGTGATCAACCCGCAGGCGATGACGCCGGGCAAGAGCGCGCCCGAACCGACGACCTCCGCGTCGGCCGCCCCCAAGCCGCAGACCAGCGCAGCGCCCAAGCCGCAGACCAGCGCAGCGCCCAAGCCGCAGACCAACGCAGCGCCCAAGCCGACGGCCAGCGCCGCCCCCACGCCCGCGGCGAAGGGAAAGTGACGTGGCGACCCTGGTGCCCTTCCGCGGCAACGCGCCGATCCTCGGCGAGGGGGTGTGGCTCGCGCCGAACGCGACGGTCATCGGCAACGCGACGATCGGCGAGGGGGGCAGCGTCTGGTTCGGCGCCGTGATTCGCGCCGATCACCTCGCCATCGTGCTCGGCAAGCGAAGCAACGTGCAGGACAACGCCGTGCTGCACATCACCAACGACCACGCGGTCGAGGGGCCGCCCGACGCCCGCGGCGTCCCCGTCGGCTGCCGCATCGGCGACGACGTCACCATCGGCCACTCGGCCGTCGTCCACGCCTGCACCATCGGCGATCGCGTGCTCATCGGCATCGGCGCGATCGTCCTCGACGGCGCCGTCATCGGCGAGGGGTCGGTCATCGCGGCGGGATCGGTGGTGACCCCCGGCTCGGTGATCCCGCCCGGCATGATGGTCATGGGGCGCCCCGCGAAGCCGACCCGCCCGCTGAGCGATCGCGACGCCTTCTGGTCGAAGAAGGCGGCTGGGCTCTACGTCGAGTACGCACGCGAGTACGCCGAGGAGGAGCGGCGCGGAGGCGGCAAGTAGCGGAATTCACTTCGGCTCGGCGCGCCATGGCCGAGTCGTTGCGGACCGCAATCGTTGCTTTTGACAACGATCGTGCTAACGCCGAGGCGACGCGCGATCCCGAGACCCACGGGGGCGCATCCCAACCTCGATGAGCACGCAAGCGGCCCTCCGTGAAGCCCCGGCGCCCGCCGGCGAGTCAGATCCCCCGTCCGAACACGCGCCGTCGGCGCGCGCAGCGTCGGCGGCCAAGCGCAAGAAGGGGGGCAGCCGCCGCGCAGTGGTCCTGCTCGCGCTGCTGGCCGTCGGCGCCGCCGTGGGCGGCTACGCGTGGAAGCACCGCTTCCTCGAGTCGACCGACGACGCGCAGCTCGATGCGGACGTGGTGCCCGTCGCGGCGCGCACCGGCGGCACGGTCGTCGCCGTGCACTTCGTCGACAACCAGACCGTCAAGGAGGGGGATCTCCTCGTCGAGATCGACCCCGCGCCGACCAAGGCGCGCCTCGCCCAGGCGCAGGCCGAGCTCGCCGCCGCGAAGGCCGCCGCCGACGCCGCGGACGCGACCGCCGCGCTGACCGAGGCGAACGCGCGCGGCGGCAAGCGGGTCGCCGAGGCGTCGCTCCAGGGGGCGGCGGCCTCGGTCACCGTCACGACCGACACGATCGCCGAGGTCAAGGCGCAGGCGATCGCGGCCAAGGCCGCGCGCGACAAGGCGAAGTCCGATCTCGATCGCACCACGGCCCTCGTCGCAGGAGGCGCCGTCCCCGCCTCGCAGCTCGAGTCGGCGCAGGCCGCCTTCGACGCCGCCGACGCCACGCTCACGCAGGCCAGCGCGCGCGTCGCGACGATCACCGCCTCGACCTCGCAGGCGCAGACGCGCGTGAGCGAGGCCACCGCGCGCCTCGCGCTCGCCGACACGATCGACGCCCAAATCAAGGAGTCGCAGGCGAGAGCCGCCGTGGCGCGCGCCCGCGTCGCCACCGCGCAGGCCGCGCGCGATCTCGCGGCGCTCGACTACTCCTACACGCGCATCGTCGCGCCGCGCTCCGGCATCGTCTCCAAGCGCAGCGTGGCGCCCGGCCAGACGATCGCCGCCGGGCAGACCGTGCTCATGGTGGTGCCGACCGACGCGGTCTGGGTCACGGCGAACTTCAAGGAGACGCAGCTCGATCGCATGCGCGTCGGCCAGCCGGTTAGCGTCTCGGTCGACGCCTACGGCGGGCGCGAGATCCGCGGCGTCGTCGAGAGCTTCTCCGGCGCGACCGGCGCGCGCTTCGCGCTGTTGCCCCCCGACAACGCGACGGGCAACTTCACCAAGGTCGTCCAGCGCGTGCCGGTGCGCATCAAGCTGGTCGATCCGCCGAAGGATCTGGCCCTGGTCCCCGGCCTCAGCATCGAGCTCTCGGTCGACACCAAGTAGATGGCCGCCGTTGCGACCCAGCCCGCGCCGCTCGCCGAGACGAGCAGCGCGAAGTGGCTCATCGCGATCAGCGTCGCCCTCGGCGCGATGCTCGAGATCGTCGACACGAGCATCGTCAACGTCGCGCTCACGCAGATGCAGGCCTCGCTCGGCGTGACGCTCAGCGAGGTCGGCTGGGTCGTCACCAGCTACGGCATCGCGAACGTCATCATCCTGCCGCTGTCGGCGTGGCTGAGCGATCGCTTCGGCCGCAAGCGCTTCTTCGTCTTCTCGCTCGCCGCGTTCACGGCCGCCTCGATGATGTGCGGCTTCTCGAACAGCCTCTGGACGCTCGTCGCCGCGCGCGTGCTCCAGGGGCTCTTCGGCGGCGGCCTGCTCGCCAAGGCGCAGTCGATCCTGTTCGAGACCTTCCCGCGGGAGGAGCAGCCGATGGCGCAGGCGCTCTTCGGCGTGGTCGCGATCGCCGGCCCCGCCATCGGGCCCACGCTCGGGGGCTACATCGTCACGAACCTCGACTGGCGGTGGATCTTCTTCGTCAACCTGCCGATAGGGATCATCGCGGTGGCGATGACCGCGTCGTCGCTGCCGCCGGACGAGGCCAACACCAAGCCCAAGGGCGGTGTCGACTTCCTCGCGATCGCCTACCTGGCGGCGGGGCTCGGCGCGCTGCAGACGGTGCTCGAAGAGGGCTTCTCGGAGGACTGGTTCGACTCGTCGCTCATCCGCTGGATGTCGCTGGTCTCGGTGGCCTCGCTCGTGCTGTTCGTGCGGCGCACGCTGCGGGCCGAGCACCCGGTCGTCGATCTGCGCGTGTTGCGCTACCGCTCGCTCGCCGCCGGCAACGTCCTGTCGATGGTGATCGGCATGGGGCTCTACGGCGCGATGTTCGCGGTGCCGATCTTCGCGCAGTCGATCCTCCACTTCACCTCGCAGCAGACCGGCTTGTTGATGCTGCCGGGCGCGCTCGCCTCGGCGTTCACGATGCCGCTCGTCGCGAAGCTCCTTCGCAGGATCGATCCGCGCGCGCTCATCTTCTTCGGCGCGTGCGTCGTCGTCAGCTCGATGACCGCGCTCGCGCGGCTGACGCCGACGACGGGCCAGGAGGATCTGTTCTGGCCGCTGATGATCCGCGGCTTCGGCACCGTCTTCATGTTCCTGCCGATGAGCATGGCGGTGCTCGGCCCGATCCCCGTCAAGGACATCTCGGCGGCGACGGGGCTCTACAACCTCACGCGCCAGCTCGGGGGCAGCATCGGCATCGCGATCCTCACGACCATGCTGTCGTCGCGGCAGGCCTTCCACCGCGCGGTGCTCGTCGAGAAGCTCGGCGTGTCGGACTTCTCGACGCAGCAGCGCCTCCAGCAGCTGACGGCGGGATTCCGCGCGAGCGGCAGCGACCTCGCGTCGGCCAAGGGGCGCGCGATCGCCGTGCTGGACGGGGCCGTGCAGCTGCAGTCCGCCGTGCTGTCGTTCAACGACACGTTCTACTTCGGCGCCGCGGCCTTCGTGGTCGCGATGCCGCTCTTGTTCCTGCTCGGCAAGGGCAAGCCCGGCGCGCCGGTCGACGCGGGGCACTGAGCGTCGAGGCCGAGCTCGCGGCGGCTCAGCGGCCGCGCCGCAGCGCGAGCCACGCCGCCTCGAGGGCGAGCGGGACGTTGGCGTTGCGATCGAGCGCCCCCTCGACCGAGCGCGCCGTCGAAAAGCGCGCGATCGCGGCGTCGATGCGCGCGTCGTCGGCGCCCGAGAGCACGAGCCTCCGAAGCTCGATCGCCTCGGCGGTCTCGAGCGCGGCGAGGTGCTCGGCGAGCAGGCGGCGATCGTCGCCGGAGTTGCCGTACTCGGAGGTGACCTCGAGGGCCTCGTGCAGCGGCGCCGAGGCGGCCCGCTGCAGCGCCTCGATCGCGCGCGTGCGCTCCTCGCTCTGCTCCGGCGCCGCGCGTGCCGCCGCGGCCTCGACGCTCCCGCCCGCGAGCCCGGCCGCTTGCTCGGCGAGCTCGCGCGAGACGCCGCGCGAAACGAGGATCGCGACGATGTGCTCGTCGGCGAGCGGGGCGAAGCGGATCGGCTGCGTGCGAGAGCGAATCGTCGGCAAGAGCTCGCCGGGCCGCGCGCTCAAGAGCACGAAGCGCGTGTGCGACGGCGGCTCCTCGAGCGTCTTGAGCAGGGCGTTGGCGGCGCCGGGGCTCATCTCCTCGGCGCGACGGACGATGACCACCCGCTCGCGCGCCTCGTGCGGCGGGAAGTTCACCCGCTCGAGCACGACGCGGCGGATCTGGTCGACCGAGACGTCGGTCTTCTCGTCCTTGCCGATGATCTCCTTGGAGTAGAGGCCGCGCTCGACGACGAGGACGTCCGGGTGGAGCGGCACGCGCGCCCCCTCCGCGGAGCTCGTCAGCACGCGGTGGCACGCCGGACAGCTGCCGCACCCCTCGCCCGGCTCGCGCTCGCACGCCACGGCGCACGCGAGCGAGAACGCCGCGAGCTCCTTGCCGACGCCGTCCGGGCCGAAGAACAAGAGCGCGTGGTGCAGCCGCCCCTGCGCGAGCCCGCGACGGAGCATCTCGACCGCGAGGGGCTGGCCAACGACGTCGCGGAAGGGCA
>JAJXTK010000799.1 GCA_021783935.1 Myxococcales bacterium
CCCCGAGCAGGAGCGCGTAGCGGGCGACGAGCGCGGCGCCGTCCTCGACGCGCCTCGGGAACGCGATGAAGACCGGCACCCCCCGCTGCGCCAGCGCCTCGAGCGTCGCGCGCGAGTTCTCCTCCTGGTTGGCGATCACCAGGTCGGGCCTCAGGTCGAGGATGGCCTCGAGCTTCGCGTCCTTGGCGCCGCCGACGCTCGGCACGCGCTCGATCTCCCCGGCGGGCTCGACGCAGTAGGCGGTGCGACCGACCAGCCGGTCGACCCCCGCGAGCTTGGCGATCGTGAGCGTGTCGCTCGGCACCAACGAGACGACGCGACCCGGCGGGCGGTGGAAGACGAGCTCGCGTCCGCGATCGTCGCGCGTCTTGTGGAACATCAGCCCGCGATCGCCTCGCCGCCGTCGACGTTGATCGTGTTGCCGTTCATCCAGTAGAGGGCGGGCTGGCAGAGCGCCGGCAGCGCGCGCGCGACGTCGTCGACCATGGTGAGCCGGTGCGAGGGGTTCTTGCGCAGCGCCGCCGCGATCATGGCGTCGTTGCCGGGGATCTTGCGGAGGGCCGGCGTGTCGGTGACCCCGGCGCAGAGCGCGTTCACCGTGATGCCGCGCGGCCCGAGCTCGTAGGCGAGCACGCGCACGTGGCTCTCGAGCGCGGCCTTCGCCGCGGAGACCACGCCGTAGCGTGGCCACACCGACCACGAGCCGGTCGAGGTCATCGCGAAGACGCGCGCGTGCGCGTGGAACAGGCCGCGGCGGTAGGTGTCCTGCGTCCAGTAAACGAGCGAGTTCGCCATCACGTCGAGCGTCATCTCGAGCTGCCGCTGCGACGCCTCCTCGCTCGTCGGCTTCTCGCCGGGCGCCCCTTGCGCGATGAACGGCAAGAGCGTGCCGAAGGCGAGCGAGTGCATCAGCACCCGGATCGACTCGCCCTTGCCCCGCTCGTCGAGCCGGCGGCGCACGTCGTCGAGCACCTCGCGGCGCTTGGCCTCGTCGGCCGCGTTGGCGTTGTAGAACCAGGCCTCGCGACCGAGCTCGCGGACCTTCGCCTGGATCTCCTCGACGTGCGGCATCGTCGAGCGCCGATCGAGGTGCACCCCGACGATGCTCATGCCCGCGCGCGCCAGCGACAGCGCGCAAGCCTCGCCGAAGCCGCTCGAGGCGCCGAGGACGAGCGCGAAGCCGTCGAGCTTCGGCTGGAGCGCGTCGCGGGGATCCTGGGTACGGTGGGCGTGAGAGGTCATGGCGCGCCGTCGTAGCGCACCTCGGAAGGGGCTTTCAACCGCGCTTCGCACGTCGCGGCGGTGCGTAGGCTACGACGCGGCCTTCGCGATGGACACGGCGCGTTCACGCGTCAGGCGCGCGATCGCGACCAGCGGCACGTGGGTGGGGCACACCCGTTCGCGCGCCGAGAGCAGCGCGTCGGGCAGCGCGGCGAGCCCGACGAGGGCCGCGTCGGCGTCGGGGGTCTGGCGCGCGTCGGCGAGCGCGACCGACATCGGCCCGTGCCCCGACCGCGTCGCGCCGAGATCGCAGAGGCCACACGCGATGCAACCGCTCATGGACGGCAGCGCCGCGCGCTCCTCGGGCGTGGCCGGGGGGAGCCTGTCGGCGGCGTAGTGCTCGCGGAAGCGGGCGAGCCCGGTGGTGCGACCGAAGGCGCGATCGACCAGCGCGCGCAGAAGCGCCCAAGCGAGCACGAAGAGCGCGTGCAGGCGCGTCATCGAGCTCGACGCGCTACCACGCAACGCGCTGCGGCGCGACGCACGGCGCTCGCCGAGAGCCACGGACGCGAACCTCGCGCCCCGCGTCGACGCCCAGGCCGAAGGGCAGGGCGCGCGCCGCGGCACATGAAAGGCTGAGGTCCGGACCGGCGCGCTTCGGTGGCCGAACGCCCTGGCAACCCGGTCCGGGCCGTACCTAGGCTCCGCGCCTCGATGACCAAGCCCGCCCCCTCGAGCACGCTCGATCGACCGCTCGTCGCGAAGGCGCCGGCCAACTTCAAGTCGCGCCCGATCACGAAGGCCGACTTCGACATGATCGTGCAGGTCGTCGACCACTGGTGGGAGGGGCCCATCGCGTCGCTCGCGCACCCGATCTTCTTCTACGAATTCGGCCGCTGGGCGCGCGTCGTCGAGGACGCCTCGCGCGAGGGCCGCTTCGTCGGCTTCATGCTCGGCTTCATCGTGCAGCCCGAGGGGGACGGCGTCGCCGTCGGCTACGTGCACCTCGTCGGCATCGATCCCGACTACCGACGTCGCGGCGTCGCCCGCGCGCTCTACGAGGACTTCCGGCAGACCTGTCTCCGCGAAGGTTGCCGCCGCATCAAGGCCATCACGACCGTCGGCAACGACGCCTCGCTGCGCTTCCACCAGGCGCTCGGCTTCTCGTCGCACGAAGAGCCGGACTACGCCGGCCCGGGCCGAAAGCGGCTCGTTCTGACCCTCGAGCTCTGAGCCGCGTCGCGCGCACGCGCGCGCCCTCGCCGGTGGAGCAGCGAGTCGACCTGTCGGGCACGGGCAGGGGCGCGAGCCCGTGGGGCGCGGCCCGCCGTCGCCGACGCGACCCCGGCCTGCGCGCTCGCGGCGCGCGTGGTAGCGTGGCGGGCCGCGCTGCGGAGCGCCCACGATCCCGAGA
>JAJXTK010000800.1 GCA_021783935.1 Myxococcales bacterium
CGAGGCGCAGGTGCTCGCGACCGATTCGAAGGTCGGCTACCTGCTGATGGACATCGATCAGGCCGCGAGCGACGAGGTCTGCACCGCGATGGCGAAGCTCGACACCAACATCCGCACGCGCGTGCTCTACTGACGATGGCGCTCCCCGAGGCGTTTACGGCCGCGATCGCCGAGGATTTTCCGGCCGATTTGGCGTCGAGCGACGCAGGCGATCTCGTCGAGCACGGCAAGGACTGGACGAAGGTCCACGTCCCCGCCCCCTCGCTCGTCTGCTGGCCGCGCACGACCGAGGAGGTCTCGAAGCTCCTCGCGCTCTGCCACGAGCACGGCGTCGCGGTGGTCCCCTCGGGCGGGCGCACGGGGCTCGCGGCCGGCGCGGTGGCGGCCCACGGCGAGGTCGTGCTCTCGCTCGCGCGCATGCGGCGCATGGATCCCGTCGACGTGCTCGGCGCCACGGTGCGCGTGCAAGCCGGCGCAGTCACCGAGGCGGTCCACGAGCACTGCGAGGAGCACGGGCTCACCTGGCCGGTCGACTTCGCGTCGAAGGGGTCGAGCCACGTCGGCGGCAACATCGCGACCAACGCCGGCGGCGTGAAGGTCATCCGCTACGGGCTCACGCGCAACTGGGTGCTCGGCCTCGAGGTCGTGCTCGCCGGCGGCGAGGTGCTCGAGCTCAACGGCGCGCTCGAGAAGAACAACACCGGCATCGATCTGCGGCAGCTGTTCATCGGCAGCGAGGGGACGCTCGGGGTCATCACCGAGGCGACGCTCAAGCTGCACAAGCTGCCGGGCAAGCTCGACGTCTTCCTCTTCGCCGTGCCCGATCTCGCCGGCGTCCTGCGCCTGTTCCGCGAGGCGCGCGCCGCCGGCCCGTTCACGATCAGCGCCTACGAGTTCTTCACCGACAAGTGCCTCGCGCGCCTCGCGCGCCACCGCAACGTCAAGCCCCCCTTCGCGACCGAGAGCTCGCACTACGTGCTGCTCGAGGTCGAGGCGAAGGATCTCGCGTCGCTCGACGATTGGCTCGGCACGCTCTTCGAGCGCGAGCTGGTGCTCGACGGCGTGAAGGCGCAGCACGCGGGCGAGGCGGCGCAGCTCTGGGCGCTGCGCGAGGGGATCTCCGAGAGCCTCACGGCCACCGGCATGCCCCACAAGAACGACGTCTCGCTGCCGATCGCGGGGCTCGAGGCCTTCGTCGCCGATCTCGAGGCGCTCTTTCTGAGCCGCTACCCGGGCTGGGAGATCTGCAACTTCGGCCACATCGGCGACGGCAACCTGCACGTGAACGTGATGAAGCCGGACGACATGCCGAAGGAGGTCTTCCTCGCGAAGACGAAGGAGGCCGACCGCCACATGTTCGAGCTGGTGCAGCGCCACCGCGGCAGCATCTCGGCCGAGCACGGCATCGGGCTGTTGAAGAAGCCCTACCTCGGCTACTCGCGCACGCCGCGCGAGATCGAGATCTTCCGCGCGATCAAGCGCGCGCTCGATCCGAAGGGGGTCCTCAACCCCGGCAAGGTCTTCGACCTCTGAGCGGCGCGCGCGCTGCTACGGCGCCGGGTAGTCGGCCGGGCGAGTCTGCCGGGTCTTTTCGACGGCCCTGGCCTTAGAGGCTTCCGAGGTGCGAGTATCGCTCCAGCCCTTCGGGACTGCGCCGGGAACCTCGACGATGACGGCTACCGCATCGAGACTCCGAACCCCGATGGTCAGGCGCGGGGCCCGCGTCGGCGCGGTCCTGCACCGGAAGTGGCGCCCGGACGTCGCGTCGAGCTTGAGTATCGCGCTCGGTGTCGCGCTCTTGGCATCGGCCCCATGCCTCCCCGCATGCGTGACGTGGAGAGCGAGCGACGGGAGCGTGGGTGGCGTCGCTCCCGGCGGGACCTTCGCCGGTCTCCGCGACGATCTCGCTGCGGCGCTCGCGACAAGCGCTGCGCACGACATCCCCTGCGACAGGTCCACGCTGTCCTTGACGAATCGCGGCGGCCGAGACGACGTCTTCTCGGTCGACGGATGCGGGCAGCGGGTCACGTACGCGACCTCCGTGACGCCCGCCGGGGACCCCGAGCTGGTGCTCATCGGCAGGCTGCCAGTGGCCGCCGCTAGTTCGAGGTAGAGGAGATGCACGGATTTTGGGCAGACATGAAGTGCAAGCGTCCGCAGCCGATTCCATGGCCTCAGTTGAGGCAATGACCTCCTCATGCGCCGTTCGGCAAGGACGGACTCGAAGTATCTCTGGAGCCACCCGGCAATAGGTGATGACGTTCCCGGGCGCGCGGCGCGGACTCCAGGCGGGCCGCCCGGCGCGGGACGGCCACGGCGCGGAGACTCCTTTGACCGCCCGACGCGTTGTGCTGAGGGCGGCCGCGCAGGCGCCTCGCTCGCGCGAGGCCTGGCTTGATTCCAAGAGGTCGCAACACGCGCGCATCGTTCGCCCATCCTTTTGCTCTGGCGCTCGCGCTCGCCGCGAACGTCGGCTGCGGCAAGGGCGTCGCCTCGCTGCCGGTAGATGCGGGCGACGGTGGCCCCGGCCTCGGAGGGTGTGGTTCTCCTGCTGAGCGAGTGGTCGCGTTCTAACAGCCCCCATCCCCAGCCCTTCCCCCGCGGTGCGGGGGAAGGGAGCGGGAGGCGGC
>JAJXTK010000801.1 GCA_021783935.1 Myxococcales bacterium
CGGCGCGCGCGAAGGGGCCTCCGACGCGCGAGGCGCCGCGACGGCGCGCGGGTCGAGTGGCGAGCGCAGGCTGCTATGCTTGCTCGCATGGCCTCGCTGCCTGCGCGCGTTCGTCGTGCGTCGCTCGAGTTCGCGTGCATCGCGGCTCTGGCCGTCGGCGGCTCGGTCTCGTGCAGCAGCAGTCAGTGCGCGGCGGCGTGCGCCCCGTTCGTCGACGTCGATCTGCACAGCGACCAAGGTGTGCCCATGCTGCCGGGCGCGACGTATGCGGTGACGGTCAGCGGCGACGTGTCGGGCACCCTGACCTGCGACGCCGCGAACATGCGCATCGGCGGCCCGTGCAACGACGACCCGTCCAGCGCGGCCTTCACGCCGAGTGCCAGCGTCGCCAATGGAAGCCTCCTGCTGCAACTCATGGGGGCGCCGGTCCGGTTCGACATCTCGTTCGCCAAAGACGGCACGGAGCTCTCCCACCAGCATTTCGAGCCTACGTACTACGCGTACGACGTCTGCGGCGAGACGTGCCACGGCGCCTCGGTCACGATGGAGATCCCCTAGCAGGCCGTTGAGTTTCTCCGGAGCTGCCCGATCCTCTCCCGCGTCAACCCGAACCTCGCCGCGCGATCGACACGGCCTGCTGACGGTCACAGTTTCCGCAGGCCGTTGAGTTTCTCCGGAGCTGCCCGATCCTCTCCCGCGTCAACCCGAACCTCGCCGCGCGATCGACACGGCCTGCTGACGGTCACAGTTTTCGCAGGCCGTTTCTCAACGGCCTGCCAGCGCGCGCCGCCGCGCCCGCGGTCGTCTTGACCGTGGGCCGCGGTTTGTTATCGAATGTCGATAGCGAAACGCGATGACTGATCAGGATCTCTACTCCGGCCTCATCCGCCTGCACATCCTCCACCACGCGGCGCACGAGGCCGTCTTCGGGCTCGGCATCATCGAGGAGCTCGCCCGGCACGGCCACAAGATGAGCGCGGGCACCATGTACCCGCTGCTGCATGGCCTCGAGAGCAGGGGCTACCTCAGGTCGTCGGAGCAGCGCGAAGGCAAGCGATTTCGCAGGGTCTACCGCATCACCGCGAAGGGCAGGCGGGAGCTCGAAGCGGCCAAGGACAAGGTGCGCGAGCTGTTCGGCGAGCTCTTGGAGGACGAGCGATGAGACCCACGGCGTGGCTCGTCCTCTCCCTCGCGCTGCTCCCCCAGTGCACCGCCTCGCGGGGCTCGCCGAGCGACGCGGGCCCAGCCGCGTCGATCGCGCGCCCGCGCTACGGCGCCGTGATGACCGAGATCGGCAGGCGCTTCGAGCTCGCCGGGCGGGCCGCCAAGGCGAAGCGCTTCGAGCTCGCGGCGTTCGAGGTCGGAGAGCTCGAGGAGGCGTTCGACGACGAGCTGCCGAGCGCGAAGCTCCCCAAAGAGGGGCCCACAGCGTCCTTGCCCGCGATGGCCGAGGCCTTCGCGAAGACACACCCCGCCGCCCTCGCCACGGCCGCGCGCGCCGAGGACGGCCCCGCCTTCGCCGAGGCTTTCCGGCAGGCGTCGGCGACGTGCAACGCGTGTCACGAGGCCTCGGGGCACGCCTTCATCAAGGTCCCCGCCGCGCCCGGCATGTCGGTGCCCGATCTCGAGCCGATCGCCGCGCCGTGAGGCGGCGCGCGCCCGGCGGAGCGCGCCCGCTCGATGCGGAACGCGCCCGCCGAGGCGCAGCCCCACCAACGCGCCCGGCGACCGCGAGCAACGAGTGCACCTGCGAGTCGGATGACCGATCCGACGCGCGAGCGCATGGCGGACAGAGGCGTCTGGATCCCTGCCAGAGCGGGATCGTCGACGGATCCAACGGCCCCCATTGCCGACTGTCGCCGAGCTGCCCCTTCGGCGGGGAGACCGACGCCGGCGCCGCGACCAGCAGACCGATTCGGAGGGATGCCGGAAGGCGCTATCGCGCGCGGGAGGGATGAGCCCGCTGATGCGCGAGGCGCTGGCTGAAGCCGACGAACCTCCACCAGCGACCAGAAAGCGCCCGGCGATCGGTGACACACGCCGGATCTCCGCAGGTTCGCCGCGCGCGTTTCCGTCCGGACTCGGTCACGGCAAGGGACGGGCCGACCGTGCCGCCCGTCGCGTCCGGCTGCGGCTCGCTGCCGCGCGCACCGGCGTGACGGCCGACCTCCCCTCGATGTGCCACGCGTGGCATGATGGACGCGTGATGCCCGCCGAGGCGGGAATGGCCGGAGACCGATGACGCCCCCCCGCGACAGCAGTGCGCGACTGCTCGACGACGTTCCGCCCGAGGAGCCGAACGCGCTCGTGCAGTTCGTCGATGCGATGACCGAGGAGGAGCGCGCGGTCATCGAGCGGCTGCGCGAGCTCGACGAGGCGTACGGGAACGAGCCGACACCGCGTCGCAAGCCGTGATCATCTCTGCGGAGTCCGTCATCGAAGGGTTCGCGTTCGTCGCGCGGCGGCTGGGCATCGAGCCGACGATGAGCGTGCGGGCCATCCACGCCGCCCTGGACGACGCGCGCAGGCACGCGGCGGTGATGCAGGATGAGCCCGCCAGGGCGCCCCGCGAACCGCCGCGCCACCCCCCAAAAACCGAAAAGGTTCCGCCGCCGGCGGAACC
>JAJXTK010000130.1 GCA_021783935.1 Myxococcales bacterium
GGGCGTGGGGAGCGGGGCGCGCGCCGGCGGCGAGACCTCTTGGGCACTTAGGGAAGCGAGGTAGTGATCATGAAGCGTCGTCTGCTGTACCCCACCTCCGCGCTGGGCCTGCTGGTGTTGGCCTCGCTCGGCGCCGGCGCGTGCTCGAGCAAGTCGTCGACCCCGACGGGCGCGGCAACGGTGACGCTCGCGCAAGGGGTCACCTCCCTCACGGCCTCGCAGGCCGACGACGTCTCGGTCTCGGCCGGGCAGCTCTCCTTCCCCGCCGCCACGCACCCCGACATCACGGCGCTGCAGGCGGGCGCGGTGATCGTCGGCGAGGCCGGGATCAGCGCCGGCACCAAGAACCCGTGGGGCTTCCTGCGCAAGGTCGTCTCCGTCGCCGACGACGGCAACGGCAACACGGTGGTGACCACGCAGCAGGCGACGCTCCTCGATCTGCTCGACGACGGCGAATTCCAAGGGACCTTGGCCGTGCCCGCCGACGCGTCGGCCTCCGCCACCACCGCCAGCGTCAAGACGCTGCACCCGAAGGGGGGGCCGATCACGCTCGTCAACTTCGACGGCAAGGTGCTCCTCGATCAGGCGCTCACCGCGACGATCTCTGGCAAGTCGGTCGGCTTCAACGCGAAGGTCACCCTCACCAAGGGGAGCCTGCAGTTCACGCCGACCTACGACGTCGGCGCGAAGATCAAGCCGGCGCTCACGCTCGACATCAAGAAGCTCATCTCGGAGGCGCACGCCGTCGCCACCGGCAGCCTCGATGCGACCGTCGAGGTCGACGCGGCGCTGAAGCTCGTCAACCCGGGCGCGCTCACCGGGGCAGACATCGCGGCGTTCATCGCCAACGAGCTCACCAAGAGCACGTCGAGCACCCTCATCGACAAGGACATCGCGCTGCCGTCGCTGAACATCGGGCCGCTCTCGATGCCCGCGCACGCGCACTTCTCCGCGACGGTCGACTGCGACTTCAAGTGGGGCGGCGAGACGGAGGTCGTCGTCGGCGCCACCGGCAACGTCACGGTCACGGCGGGGGCCAAGTGGGACGGTTCGACCGTTTCACCCGTCTGGGATCACAGCCAGTCGCTCAATCAGACCGGCCCGACCTGGACCATCACCGACGACATGATGTTGAAGTGCTCGGTCACGCCGACGTTCTCGCTCAGCCTCTGGGACGTGGCGGCCGGCGAGGTCACCGCGTCGGCCTACGCCACCCTGGCGGCGCAGGCGCAGTGCAACTCCTCGGCGCTCACCGGCGACGTGGCCGGGCAGGCCTTCGCGGGGGCGAGCGCGTCGGCCAAGGCGAGCCTCGACGTGTTCGGGCTCTACAAGTGGCAGAAGGAGTGCACGCTCTTCGATTGGCAGTCGCCGGTCGCGTCCTTCACCGGCTCGATCCCGCTCGGCAAGGGGGCCTCGTGCACCCCCGCGCCGGCGCTCACGCCGCCGACCCCGGTCACGGCGCCTGGCCCCTCGTGCTTCGGCGACGGCACGACCCCCAGCGGCGACGACAGCGGCGTCGGCGACGACTCGTCCATCCTCCCCGGAACCGACGGCGGTGGCGCGAGCGACGCGAGCGACGGCGGCACGCTGGCCGACGGCGCGCCGATCAAGTGCGGCCACGACGCGTGCACGATCGGCGACGTCCTCACCGAGGGGTGCACGCAGGACTTCGAGGGGGGGGCCTGCATCAAGGCGGTCTGCCAGAACGACCCCTACTGCTGCACCTTCGGTTGGACCGCCAGCTGCGTGAACCACCTCGTGACGGGCGACATCGCAGGCTGCACTCCGTACGCGTGCCCGTGAGCTGAGCCCAGGGTTCGTACGCGTCCGACGCGCCCGACCTCGCACCTCGCGGGGGAGGGCGCGCGGCGCTTTGACACGGCACAGGTCGTCGAGCTCCGCCGGCTCGACCGTCGTTCGGCTCGCCCACGGCGCGCCTGTGTCGCGTATCCTGTGCGGCGTGAACAAATCGGCCCTCCTCGCCGCGCTGCTCGTCGCTGCGCTCGGCGGCTTTCTTCTGTTCGCCTACCTGAAGAAGTTCGAGGAGGAGGCGTCGGGCGGGACGCCGGTGAAGGTGCTCGTCGCGCGCAAGCAGATCGAGCCAGGCGTCGCGCTCAGCGAGGACATGCTCGCCACGCGCGTGATCCCCGCCGCCTACGTCGAGACCCGCATGGTTCGTGAGGGGGAGAAGTCGCGGGTCCTCGGCCTGCGCATGACGACGCCCGTGCAGGCGCAGCAGGCGCTCAATTGGACCGACCTCGCGCTCGCGGCCGACGACAAGCGCGATCTGAGCTCGCTGATCCAGCCCGGCCTGCGCGCCGTCTCGGTGAGGGCGCAGGGCGACGACAAGTCCTATGCGCTGATGCGACCCGGCGATCGCGTCGACGTGATCGCGACGCTCCCCGTCGAGAAGAGCAACGCGCGGCAGTCGATCGTGCTGTTGCAGAACGTGCTGGTGCTCGCCGTCGGCCTCGAGACCACGCAGGAGGCGACCAAGAGCGGCAACCCGGCGCAGCAGGAGATGCTGTTGAACCTGAGCCTCACGATCCCCGAGGCGCAGCTGATCGCCCTGGCCCAGGAGAAGGGGCGAATCTCCGTCGCGCTCCGCAACCCCGACGACGTGAAGCTCACCGAGGGGGTCGCGGACCTGAGCTCGGATCTGCTCACCGACGGCAAGACCCGCAAGAGTGTGCAGGACTACCGCAAGGCGCCGACCGGGCCGGTGAAGCTCCCGTCGGCCGTGGGAGCGAATCCATGAACGCCCTTCGAAGGACGATCGCCCTCTTCGCCCCTGTCGCGCTCGCGCTGCTCGCGGGGCTGCCAGCGAGGGCGCAGGTGCGCAGCGCTGGCAGGGCAGACGCTGCGGGCAAGGCGTCGGCGTCGGCGACCGCGGCTGCGGCGCCCCCCGCGGTGGAGCAGACCGAGGAGCTGAACCTCTCGGTCGGCGAGAACAAGACGATCGCGGCGAACGACGTGGTGAACTACTCCGAAGGCACGCCGGGGTTCGTCGACGTGAAGGTCGCGACCGACGGAAAGACCTTCGTCATCGTCGGTCTCAAGCCCGGATCCACCTCGCTGCTGCTCATCAAGAAGAACGGCCAAGAGGTCAACTGGATCATCAACGTCTTCGCGCGCTCGCCGGTGCTCGTCGAGGCGGAGCTGCGGCAGCTGCTCGAGGGATACACCGGAGTGAAGGTCCGGCGCGTCGGCTCGCGCCTCTTCATCGAGGGGAGCGTCGCCACCGAGGCCGACGTCAAGCGCATCGGGCAGATCGCGATGCTGTACGGCGGGCAGGTCGAGTCGCTCGTCGGCGTCGGCGGCGGCAAGGACCGCACGAACATCCGCGTCGACTTCTTCTTCGTGCAGTACGAACGCTCGTCGGGCTATCAGGTCGGCGTCAACTGGCCCGCGACGATCGGCGGCGTCTACAACGGCGAGCAGGTCGTGCAGTCGACCGTGACCTGGGACGCGTACGCGGCGCTGGGGCACACGACCGGGATCACCGGCTCGATCGTCAACGAGCCGCTGCCGGCCCTCGACATCGCGGCGAACTACGGCTGGGCGAAGGTGGTCAAGCAGGCGACGCTCGTCACCACCAACGGCACGGACGCCAACATGGCGAACGGCGGCGAGGTGAACTTCCTCGCGAACACTGGCCTCTCGGTGGGCCTCGCCACGATCACCTTCGGCACCAAGGTCTCGGTGCAGCCCTTCTACGACCCGATATCACGCGACATCGAGGTGAAGCTCACCGCCGACGTCTCCGATCTGACGCCGCCGGGGGCCGGCACGAACGTCCCGAGCCGCAACACCAGCAAGCTGCAGACGGTCGTGCACATGCGCCTCGGGCAGTCGCTGGTGATCTCGGGCATCCACACCGAGGAAGAGCGCAAGGCGAGCGCGGGCATCCCGCTCCTCATGGACATCCCGATCATCGGCTACTTCTTCGGCACGCACGGCCTGCAGAAGAAGGACCTCGAGGGGGCGGTGTTCATCATCCCGAGCGTCGTCGAGAGCTCCGCCACGCCGGCGATCGACGTCGTGAACGAGGCGTTCAGGGTCTACGAGGGGTGGAGCGGCACGCCGGTGCTCGGCGACCCAATCCCGCGGGCCTACGATCGGGCGCCGAACAACTTCGAGCCGCCCGAGAAGAAGGCGACCGAGAACAGGAAGTAGGCGCAGGGCGCAGATGCTCGTCGACATCTACGTGCTCGGCCCCGACGGTCACACGCGCACCGAGCGGCTGCGCGGCGACGAGCGGATCCTCGTCGGCCGCAGCCCGCAGTGCCATCTGGTGCTCGAGGGGGAGGGGATCTCGAGGCAGCACGTCGCGCTGCTCTTCGGGGAGCTTTCGGTCGTCGTCGAGGACACGTCGAGCAACTGGACGATGGTCGGCGAGGCCGTGCTGCGCCGCAACGCCATCGAGGCGCCGTACGGCACGCCGATCGTCGTCGGCTCGTTGACGCTGCAGGTCTTCCCGGCGCAGGTGCCGCACCCGGTGCCCGAGGTGCCGAGCATCATCCTCGACGAGCCGCCGTCGCCGGTGTTGGCCGCGGCTTCGGCGGCGATGCAGGCTCGGGTGCCTTCGCCCGCGCCGAGGCCTACCGCGCCACCGGCCTCGTCCGCGCCGCTGCCCGCGCCGCCCGCCACGCGCCCGAACGCACCGGGCGCGCCGACCATCCAGCCAGGCGTGCTGCCGGCCGTGCCGCTGACTGCGGTCGTCAAGGCGCCGATGCCCATCGGGGCGCCGATGTCCGCGCGCGTACCGCCCCCGCTGCCGGCGCCGAAGGTCCCGTTCGAGCCGGCGACGCTCCCGGGTGTCGGCACGGCGCCCCAAGCGCCGGCGCAGGTTGGCGGCGACGCGATCGCGAACGAGATCCAGCTGCGGCGCGACATCCACCGCGCGCTGCTCGAGAACCTCGATCTCGCGACGATCGACGCGGCCAAGCTCGACGACCCGTCGATGCGACCGCGCGTGCTCACGGCGCTGCGCCGCATCGTCAAGCAGTGGGACATGAAGATCCCGCAGCACCTCGATCGCGACGCCCTGGTCGGCGAGCTCGCCGACGAGGCGCTCGGGCTCGGGCCGCTCGAGCGCTTCCTCGCCGATCCGCTGGTCAACGAGATCATGGTCGTCGACCCCCAGACCATCTACGTCGAGAAGGGGGGGCGGCTCACGCTGACCGACGCGCGCTTCACCGACGACGAGCGCGTGCGCGGCGTCATCGAGCGCATCGTCACGCCGCTCGGTCGCCGCATCGACGAGTCGTCGCCGCTCGTCGACGCGCGCCTGAAGGACGGCTCGCGCGTGAACGCGATCATCCGGCCGCTCGCCCTGCGCGGCTCGTGCATCACCATCCGCAAGTTCGCGAAGGTGCCGCTCACCCTCGAGAAGCTGATCGGCTTCGGCGCGCTGACCGAGCAGATGGGGCGCTTCCTCACGCGCTCGGTGCTCGCCAAGAAGAACGTCGTCATCTCGGGCGGCACCGGCTCCGGCAAGACGACGCTGCTCAACGTGCTGTCGGGGGCGATCCCGAGCGACGAGCGCATCGTCACCATCGAGGACGCCGCCGAGCTCCAGCTCAAGCAGCCGCACGTCGTGTCGCTCGAGACCCGCCCCGCCAACATGGAAGGGCGCGGCGAGTACACGATCCGCGACCTGGTGAAGAACGCGCTGCGCATGCGCCCCGACCGCATCGTCGTCGGCGAGTGCCGCGGCGGCGAGGCGCTCGACATGCTGCAGGCGATGAACACGGGCCACGACGGCTCGCTCACCACCACGCACGCGAACTCGCCGCGCGAGGCCATCGGTCGCCTCGAGACGCTGGTGCTCATGGGGGGCCTCGATCTGCCGCAGCGGGCGATCCGCGAGCAGATCGCCGCGAGCATCCACCTGATCGTCCAGCAGTCGCGCCTCTCCGACGGCAGCCGCAAGGTCACCGCGGTCACCGAGGTCATCGGCATCAGTGACGACGGCGAGATCGAGCTGCGCCCGATCTTCGAGTTCATTCGCACCGGCACCGGCGAGAAGGGGAAGGTCATCGGCGAGTTCCGCGCGACCGGCTACCTGCCGAGCTTCCTCGACGTGTTCATCATCATGGGCATGGTCAAGCCGGGGGAGAACTACCTCTGATGCCCGCGCTCACTTCGAAGATCTTCGGCATGCCCGCCGGCGCCGCGCGGTGGGTCGGCCTCGCGCTCGTCGTGCTCGGGCTCGCGGCCGCGGCGTTCGCGATCGTCAACGATCCGGCGGGGCTGCCGCGACGCTACTGGGGTCGCTACCTCGCGCACCTCGCGAAGCAGCAGCGGCGTCTGTTCATCTTCAGGCCGGCGCAGACCATCGCGTACGCGCAGCTCGCCGGCCTGTTCGCCTGCGTCGCGGGCGGCGTGCTCGACCTGCTGCCGCTCTGGCCGGTCTTCGCGCTCGGCGTCGCGGTCGGCCCCGCGGCGGTGCTCGAGAACATGCGAAAGAAGCGCGTCGAGAAGATCGAAGATCAGATCGACGGCTTCATCCTCGCGCTCGCCAACGCCCTCAAGGCGACCCCCTCGCTCGGCGACGGCTTCAAGTCGGTCGCCATCGTCATCCCCAACCCGATGAAGCAGGAGGTCGAGCTCGCCATCAAGGAGATGCGCGTCGGCGCGACCCTCGATCAGGCGCTCTTGATGATGGCCAGCCGCGTGGGGAGCCGGCAGCTCGACACGGCGCTCTCGTCGGTGCTGGTCGGTCGCCAGGTCGGCGGCAACCTGCCCAGGATCCTCGACAGCACGGCCAACTCGCTGCGCGAGATGAAGCGCCTCGAGGGGGTCGTGCGCACCAAGACGGCCGAAGGGAAGATGCAGCTCTGGGTGCTCGCGCTCTTCCCGTTCTTCCTCACGGGCGCGATCAACGGCGTCTCGCCAGGCTACTTCTCGCCGATGACCGACTCGGTCATGGGCTACGTCATCACCTTCATCGCGAGCCTCTTCTGGATCGCCTCGCTGCTCGTCGCCCGCAAGGTGCTGTCGGTGGACATCTGACATGGACTTGAGCCACGTCTCCTATCGCTACGGGGCGGCCGCGGCCGCCGGCCTCGCCGCCGCGCTCGTCACGTTCGCCGTCGCCTCCGCGCCGACGCGCGTCGCTTCACGCCTCGGCATGCGTGGCCTCAAGCGCCGCCGCGCGATCGAGGACAGCGGCTGGGGGCAGCTCGAGCCGCTGGTGCGCTGGTTCGGCGTGCGCGTGAGCGGCATCCTGTCGGACAGCTTCCGTGATGGCCTCGATCGGCAGCTGTCGCTCGCGGGCGACTACCTCGGGCTCACGCCGGAGGAGTACGTCGGCTTCTCGATGGTGAGCTTCCTCGGCGGGCTGCTCATCGGCGCGCTCGTCGGTGTCGTCATGGGGGCGCCCGCGCTCTATATCTCGATCTGCGGGCCGCTCTTCGCGTCGTTCCCCTACATGCTGATCTCGGGCGAGGCGCAGAAGCGCCTCAAGCAGGTCAACCGCGGCCTGCCGTTCGTGATCGATCTGATGGCGCTCGCCATGAGCGCGGGCCTCGACTTCCCGGGGGCGATTCGGCAGGTCGTCGAGAAGTCGAGCGACCAGAGCGACGCGCTGGTCGAGGAGTTCACGCGCATCCTCCAGGAGCTGCAGCTCGGGCGCACGCGCAAGCAGGCGCTCAGCGACTTCGCCGATCGAGTGCCGACCGATCAGGTCACCGAATTCGTGAATGCCATCCTCCAGGCCGAGGCCAAGGGGAACCCGGTGTCGGACGTGCTGCAGATCCAGGCCGGCGTCTCGCGCATGCGCCGCAGCGTGCGGGCCGAGGAGCTCGCCGCCAAGGCGGGCGTCGCCATGGTCGGGCCGCTGTTCCTGCTGTTCTTCTGCATCATGCTGCTCGTGATGGCGCCGATGATCATGAAGCTCTCGCAGGCCGAGTGAGCGCGAGGGGTCAGTCGTCCTCGGCGGCTCGCCTCTTCTTGCGCTCCTTCCACGAGGCCGTCGTGTGGCAATCGGCGCAGGTGTCGGGCTTGTCGTCGTGCCCTTTGGCGCGCTCGTAGGCCTTTCGGTGGCAGTCGACGCACTCGCGCCCGATTCCCCTGAACTCGGGCGGATCGTCCTGGTGGCAGGCGAAGCACCTCGCCTTGCGGTGCGCGCCGTCGAGCGTCCAGCGGTGCTCGAGGATCGCGGGGCGCCAGCGGTCTCGCGAATGGCAGACGGCGCAGGTGGTCGGCTTCTGGTCGGAGTGGCCGCGGGCGCCTTGGAACTCCGGGAGATGGCAGCGCGCGCACTCGCCGATCGCGCCGTCGGGGATGGGATCGCCGGCCTGGCACCCCGAGAGGGCGAGCGCGGCGGCCGTGAGCGAGAGGCGCCAGCTCGCCATCAGAAGCGCTCCTCGCGAAACGGCATGCCGAGCCGGGCGCAGATCGGGCGGAGGCGCGCCGCGAGCCCCGGCGGGCCGCAGAAATAGACGTCGACGCGCTCGTTGGGGTGCTGCTTGGCGACCGTCCCGAGCAGCCGCTCCCAGTCGGGCGCCCCTGCGTGCGTGTGCGTGCGCAGGCCGGTGTACACGTCGCTGCGGCCGCGGTCGCGCATGACCTCGCGCGCGAGCTCGAGCGCGAGCGCCGTCGCGCCGGTTCCGCCCCCCGTCATGCAGAGGTGGATCTCGAGCATCGCCCGCACGTCGACGCGCTCGAGCTCGCGCAAGAGGTCGGCGAACCATTCGAACGAATAGGCGTCGCGGTTGAGCCAAAAGAAGTGCGCGTGCGCGAGCTTCGTGGGGCGCTGGCTCTGGCCGTTGGCCCGCAACACGAGGCTCTCGAGCACGCTCGCGAACGGCGTCACTCCGATGCCGGCGCCGATCAGCACCGCGTTCTTCGACTCGAAGATGTGGGCGCTCGGCGAGCCGTATGGGCCGTCGAGGTGCGCCTCCAGCGCCCCGCCGCCCGACTCGACGCGCCTGCGCAGCGCGGCGGTCCAGTTGCCCAGCGACCGCACGTGGAAGGCGACGGTGGCGCGCTCGGGCGCGGAGCTGATCGTGAACGGGTGCCACTCGTGGCGGGCGATCGCGGGGATGCGCACGAAGCAGTAGTCGCCCGGCTGGAAGGCGAAGCCGGGGGGCTTGGCGATCTCGAGCGCGGTGACGCCGGAGCGCAGGGCGCGCGCGGAGACGACCGCGCTCGGCGGCCCGCGTCGCCGCAGCCGCAGCACCTGTTCGATCGCGAAGCCGAGCAGCGGCACGCCCGCGAAAATCAGGAACTTCGGCGCGTGCGCGATCGCGAGGGCGAGCCAGGCGACGTAGAGCAGGTGCGTGAAGTAGAACAGCTCGAAGCGGCGCGTGCGCCGCACGAAGCCGAGCGAGAAGAGCCACATCGTGACGAACACGACGAGGAGCGAGAGCCCGGTGACGCCCACGCTGGTGGCCAAGAGCAGGTGCAAAGGCCCGCTCGCGTGCCCGGCGCCGTAGGCGACCACGAAGGCCGCCGCGTGCGTCACGGCGAGGGCGAAGGCCGTGTGGCCGACGATCTTGTGGAAGTCGATCGCGTCGTCGACGGGGAGCACGCGACCGAGGGCGCTCGCGCGCACGCGCGTGAGCAGCCCGCGCATCATCGGCAAGAGGATCAGCGCGCCGTCGAGGTCGACGCACGCGCCGAGCGCGCGTCCGATGGCCATCACCGGCTCTTGGCCGCCCGAGAGGCCGCGCGCGAGGACGCCCGCGAGCACCGCGACGTTCGCCGCGATCCAGAGGGCGAGCACCACCGCTGGCGCGAACCCGCGCTGGCGCATCGGGCGCGGCGGCGCCGCCTTCGCGTCGCGATCGAGCCACTCGATCAGCTCCTCGTTCGGCGCGATCCAGATCGCCTCGCTGCGCGTGAGGCGTTCGAGCAGCCACGGGCGGCGCGCGACCGCGCGCTCGAGCTCGTGGAGGCTCAGCCGGCCGTCGCCGTCGGTGTCGAACTTCGCGAGGATGGCCGCCGCGAGCTGCTCCGCCGGCTGCGTCGGTCGCTCGAGGGTCTCGCTCTCGGCGAGGGCGATGGCGATCATGCGCGTGAGCTCGTCGCGGTCGATGGTGCCGTCGCCGTCGTGGTCGTGGACGCGCAAGGCGAAGGCGAGCTTGTCGCGGGGCGTGCCCGTGACGAGCGCGCGCACGGCCTCGAGGAACTCGTGGCGCCGCAGCACGCCGTCGCCGTCGCGATCGAGCGCGGCGAAGACGCGGCGCGCGAGGTAGGGGCTCCGCAGCCGCAGCGCGCGCTGCAGCTCGTCCGGATCGATGGCCGCGTCGGCGCCGGCGTGCGCGGCGAACGCGCGCTCGAGGATCTCGAGCAGCGCCGCGTCGGTCGATGAGGGCGCGCGGGGGGCGGTCACCGGGTGGCAGGGTAGTGGGGCATCCGTCGCACGCATGTGAAAAAGTCGCCAAGGCGTGGCGCGCGCGCCCGAAGATCCGCGCTGCGCCGGTGCGGGCTCAGAGCCTCGCGAGCAGCGCGCGCGTGAGCGCGTAGGCGTCGCCGGGCCAACGCGCCGAGACGCACTCGCCGTCCTCGACGACGAACGTCGGCCGGTCGTCGTCCATGGTGCCGCGCCCGACGGTGAGGGGGCCGCGCGCGAACTGCGAAGGGGCGTCGAGCGCGGCCGTGACCTCGTCCTGCACGTAGGCGTCGTAGGTGCGGTAGCAGCGGCCGAGCTTCCAGGCCGTCATCGTCCAGGCAGACCACTCCATCCATCGCGGCAGGCACGTCGTCCTTCGGGCGCGCAGCACGCTCGCGCCGCTCGCGTCCCTCGCGCGCGCGGCGACCAGCACGCCATGGCAGATCGCGGCGGGCGGTCGGCTGAGGCGCGCGCAGGCCGCGACCTTCGCGTGGAGCGCCCCGCTCCCGAGGTGCTGGCGCATCCCGGGGGCGTGGCCGCCGGCGAGCACGAGCGCGTCGAAGTCCTCGGGGCGCACCGCGTCCCAGGCGATCGGGGCGCGGAATTCGGGCGCCCGTTCGAGCTCGGCGTAGAAGGCCCCGGGCTCTGGCTCCGCGCCGAGCTTGCCGAAGATCACGCCGGTGAGCAGCAGCGGGTCGCAGGCCGGCGGCGCCCCGCCGCGCTCGGTCGCGAAGACGGTCTCGTGCCCCGCACGCGTGAGCAGCCGTCAGGGCACGGCGACCTCGGTGACGTCGAAATCGCGATCGGGCAGGGGGAGGAGCACCCGTTTGCGCATCGGGCTCGACGGCTACGCGAGCCGTGCTCACGTGGCCACGGCCGAAATCGGGGGGCTCGGCCGTCGTCGGCGGATCCCGCTCGCCCGTCGGGTCGGCTATGATCCGTCGACATGGCTACGGGCGTTCAAGGCCTCCGCTTCTCCGTGCGTCTGCCGGACGGCCGCAACGAGGTGCTCACCGTCGACTCCGACAAGGTGCTCGTGGGGAGCGGGGCGCATTGCGAGATTCGGCTCCCCGCGGAGCACGCCGCCGTCGAGCACGTCGAGATCACCATGAGCGTCGGGGCCGTCTACGCGCAGGCGCGCGTGGCCGAGCGCCTGCCGCTGCTCAACGGCGTCGAGTTCATGCAGAGCCCGGTGCTGCCGGGGAGCGTGATCACCGTCGGCGGCTGCCAGTTCGAGGTCGCGGTCGTCGAGATCTCCGACAACCCGCAGGTCATCAAGAAGAAGACCGAGAAGACGAGCCCCGTCACCTACTTGCTCGCGATCCTCGCGATCCCGCTCGCCGCGTGGCTGATCCTCGACGACGGCGGCGACAAGGGGCCCGCGAAGATGCCCCAGGAGGCCCCCGCGCTCTGGGGCAAGGCCGTCGCGGCGTGCCCCGTCTCCG
>JAJXTK010000131.1 GCA_021783935.1 Myxococcales bacterium
TCGCGACCTCCGCGCACGCGCCGATCATGAGCCCGTTCCAGCTCGCGATCACCTTCTCGTCGCGGAACGGGCGCGGGCGCTGCTCGCGGAACGCCAGCATCCCGCGCGTCGCGTGCGCGAAGGCGGAGATATCTACCGAGCGCTGGCTCAAAATGTTGCACAGCACGACGCCTACGAACTCCTCCTCGGGCAGCACCGATCGCGGCGCGCGCGCCGTCGCGTGCGGGTCTTCGAAGTTGCCGTGCTCGGTGACGCCGAGCGCGCGCTTGGCGACGCGCGCCGCGAGCTCGTCGCCGGGCAGCGCCGCGTCGACGTCGGCCAGCGACCAGACGAAGAACGCCCCCTCCTCCGCGCGCGCCCCCTCGCCGGCCCCCGCGGGCACGCTGTCGGCGTCCTGGGTCGAGAAGAACGCCCCGTCGACCGCCGTCATCTCGCGCGCGACGTAGCGAAGGACGTCTCGCGCGGTCTCGAGCAGGCGAGGCTCCTGGTAGGCTCGCCCCGCCTCGACGTAGAGGCGTGCGAGCAGGGCGTTGTCGTAGAGCATCTTCTCGAAGTGCGGCACGAGCCAGCGCTCGTCGGTCGAGTAGCGATGGAAGCCGCCGCCGAGCTGATCCCAGATGCCGCCCGCGCGCATGGCCGCGAGCGCGAGCTTCACGCGCGTCTCGGACTGCGCGTCGCGCGCCTCGCCGTCGACGCTGCGCCGCAGCAGCACCTCCAGCGCCATCGTGTTCGGGAACTTCGGCCGATGACCGAACCCCCCGTGCGCGTCGTCGAACCGGCGCGACATCGCCTTGGTGGCGCGCTCGAGGACCTCCGCGGCCGGCAGCTCCGCGGCCGCGCGCGCCTCGACGCGCGTCGCGCGATCGATCGCCTCGGTCAGCTCGCGCGCCTGCGCGTCGATCTCGTCGCGCTTGCCGCGGTACGCATCGAGCACCGCCGCCAGCACGCTCGGCAGGCTCGGCAGCCCGTGGCGGTCGCGCGGGGGGAAGTAGGTGCCCGCGAAGAAGGGCTTGCCGTCGGGGGTGAGCAACGCGGTGAGCGGCCAGCCTCCCCCGCGCCCCATGACCTGCACGGCGAGCTGGTAGATCTGATCGAGGTCCGGGCGCTCCTCGCGGTCGACCTTGATGCACACGAAATCGCGGTTCATCTGCGCCGCGATCGCCTCGTCCTCGAAGCACTCGTGCGCCATCACGTGGCACCAGTGGCACGCCGAGTAGCCGATCGAGAGGAAGATCGGCCGGTCGTGCGCCCTGGCCGTCGCGAGGGCCTCGTCGCACCAGGGCCACCAGTCGACGGGGTTGGCCTCGTGCTGGCGCAGGTAGGGGGAGGCGGCTTCGGCGAGACGGTTCTTGCGGCGCGACGCGGGTGCCATCGTCGATGGTGGATGCACGAGCCCCCGTGGAGGGTTGCGCTCGCGCGCCGCGAAGGGCTCCGAAATCGCTACTTCAAGCCGCAGTCGCCCTGCGCCTTCTTCAGGTGGAAGACGCCGAAGATCTGCGGCGGCTTCGCCGCGCCGTCGACCCAGGCGGTCGAGCCATCGCCGCGCAACAGGCGCACGTCGACGTCGCCCGACTGCATCATCGAGATCACGACCGTGAGCTCGGTGTGCCCGAGCTCCGCGAGCCCGATCGTGCTCTGCACGCTCCCCTCGCCGAAGCTGAGCGTCGAGAGCGGATCGGCCGGCAGCTGCTTGATCGCGCGGACCGGCGTCGCCGACAGGTGCTCGGAAGGCGCGAGGTCGCCCGTCCAGAGCAGCCCCGGCTGCGACTCGAGCGCGTCGACGTCGAGCGACAGGCGCATCGCCGTCCCCTCGGCGAGCGCGTCGCTGCGCACGAACGCCGCCCCCGTCACGACGCCGCAGTAGCTCTCGCCCGGCGCCGTCGAGAAGCGCGAGAGCGACGAGCACGCCGCGAGGGCGGGCAACAGCGCGATCAGCGAGGGGAGGCGCGCGCGCATGGTCCAATCACGGGCTCGGCGCGGAGGACGCGTTCGGCCCGAGCAGGCTCGCCGCCGCCTCGCGCACGCGCGGCTCGGCGTCGTCGCGCGCGGCCTTTTGGAGCGTCGCCGTCGCGGGGCGCCCGGAGCGCGCGAGCGCCCGCAGCGCGGCCTCGCGCACGAACGCGAACGGGTCGGAGCTGGCCGCCCTCGCGAGCGGGGCCTCGACCTCTGCCGCGGCGTCGCGCTTGCCGATGTCACCGAGCGCGCGGGCCGCGTCGGCGCGCATCGACCACTGCTTGTGCGCGGCGAGCACCGCGGCGATCGGCGCGACCGATCCCGCGTCGCCCCGCAGCGACAGCATCTCGAGCGCGAGCCGCTGCACCTCGGGGGCGGCGTCGGTCAGCGCGTCGACGAGCGCCTCGCGCGCGGGCCGGGTGTCTCGGCGGCCGAGCCAGCGCACCGCGCGCAGCTGCACGGCGAGCTCGGGGTGGTGCACCAGCCCGAGCACGAACGGCTCGGCGGCGTCGGCGATGCGGGCCGCGGCGTCGAGCGCTGCTCTCGGCGGATCGCCCTGCGGGCCGGGGTCTGTGAAGAGGCCGAGCCCCCACCCCTCGGGGCGCGAGAGCATCGCGTCGAACGCGACGATGGAGCGATCCTTCGACGTCTGCAGCGCCGTCGACACCGCCGACGCGAGCGCCTTCTGGTGAACGACCAGCGCCGCGGCGAAGTCGGCCGGCGCATACGAGGTCGGCAAGAGCGCCGCGATCGCCGCGTCGGCGTTCAGCGCCCCCTCGGGCACCGGCAGCGGCTCGGCCACGCCGCGAAGCTCGCCCGTCGCGAGCGCCGCGAGCGCGATCGCCGCGGCCCTTCGCAGGCGCGGCGCGGGATCGAGCGCGAGATCGGCGAAGGTCGCGATCGGCACGTCGGCCGGCATCGAGACCGGCGCGCCCTTCTTGGGATCGAGCCTGCCGTTGCCCGCGAGCGTGAGCCGCACGAGCGAGAGCATCGCCGCCTGGCGCACCCCTGCGTCGGTGGACGCCTCGAGGTTGCCGGCGACGATGGACCGCGCCGACGGATCGCCGATCTCGCCGAGCGCCCAGAGCGCCGCGGCGCGCCCAGCCCAGCCCGCGTCGCCGCGCTTGAGGAACGCCTCGAGCTTGTCGACGTATGCCTTGTCGTGCGTGCGCCCGAGCGCGATCACCGCGAAGACGCGCATCTCGCTCGGGAGCATCTCGGGCGCCTCGACGATGCGCACGGCGAGCTCGCGCGCGCGCCTGCCGTCGGCCGCCCCCGCCTTGGACGGCCCGAGCCCGGCGAGCATGCGCGCCACGCCCCACGCGGCCGCGATCGCGACCTCGTCCTTCGGCGTCACGCCCCCCTTCGGGAACAGATACTCCTCGTATTTGGGGAGCAGCTGCGGCTCGCGCAGCGCGCCCGCGGCGATCATCGCCCGCGCGCGCAGCGAACGCTCGGCGGCCGCCGCGTAGGACATCGAGCCGTACGAGGTGCCGTAGGACGGCCCATACGGGTTCGCGTACGGCGCGGCGGGGGGCGTCGCGCTCGCGACGGCCGTGGGCGAGCCGCTCGCGCCGACGGCGAACGTGAAGAGCGGCAGCGCGGCGGAGCGGTTCTCGACGAAGGCGAGGATCTCGATCGCGGTGCGCTGCTGCGCCACGTCCGGGTCCGAGAGCGCGTCGATGAGCGGCTGCACGCCGCGCGCGCCGATGCGCACGAGCTTCTGGTGCGCGGCCGACGCCTCGGGCTCGCGCCCCGCGCGCATCGCCGCGACGAGCGGCCGCGTGAGGTTCGCGTAGATGTCGACGAGCAGACGCCGGTAGACCGCCTTGTTCGGGTGCGAGAGCGCGATCGGGAGCAGCTCCTGCTCGAGCACCTCGAGCGTGCCGCGCTTCTGGTTGATCGCCGCCGACAAGCGGATCGCGTTGGCGACGAGCTCGTCGTCGTTGCACCCGCGCATCACGCGCCGGTAGAGCGTGTCGGCCTCGACCTCCTCGCCTTGCGCGAGGAGCAGCTCGGCGAGCTCGAAGTAGACCGCCCAGAGCTTGCCGTTGTGCTGCAGGGCGAGGCGGAACTCGCGCACGGCCTTGGGGAAGTCCTGCTGCGAGCGGTACATCTCGGCGAGCTTCTTGTGCCCGTCGGCGTCCTCGGGCGACAGATCGACCGCCGCCGCCGCGTACTTGAGCGCGTCGTCGTCGCGGTAGATCTGCAGCGCGTACTGCGCGAGGCGCGTGTAGTAGGCGCGCTGCATGCTCGGATCGGCCGTGACCAGCTCCTCGAGCACCTTGATCGCGGCGGCGACGTTCCCCTGCTGGACGAGCACGCTCTCGAGCACCAGGCGCGCGTCCACGTCGCCCGGCGCAGCGGCGATGATGTCGCGCAGCGTCTTCTCGGCGTCGGCGAGGCGCCGAAGGCGCAGCTGCACCTCGGCGAGCAGGCGCCCCGACTCGAGATCGAGCGGCGGCCCCTTGAACGCCTCTTGCAGCGGTCGGACCTGTTGGTCGAGCTTCTTCTGCGCCGTCCAGAGCAGCACCAGGTGCCTGCGCGCCTCGCGGCGAGTCCCCTTGTCGACGTCATTGCGCTTGAGGAGCCCCTCCCAGATCCCCTGCGCCTCGCCGAGGCGGTGCGTCGCCTCGAGCGCCGCGCCGTACCCCTTCTGCACGATCACGTCGGACGGCGCCGCGTCGAGCGCCTCGCGGTAGGTCTCGAGCGCGTCCTCCGGCAGGTCGTGCGCCATGTAGACGTCGGCGAGGGCGAGCAGCCCCTTCACCTTGGGCTTCACGAGCCCGAGGAGCTTCTTCCAGATCTGCTTCGCCTTGGGCGTGTCGTTGCGCTGAAACCAATAGTCGCCGAGATCGACGAGGTACTCGGGGTCGTCGCCCGCCTGCGCGGCGAGGCGCTCCATCAGCGCGAGGGCGAGCTTGTCCTCGCCGATCTGCGAGTAGTAGCCGGCGAGCCGGCCGAGCACGTCGGGGTCGCCCGCCGCGCTCGCTTCGAGCGCCTTGAGGCGCGCGATCGCCTTCGGCCGCTCGCCGCGCCCGATGAGCAGATCGCACAGATCGAAGACGAATTGCGGCTGCCCTTTGGCGTACTGAACCAGCAGGTCATACTGCCGAATCGCCTCGTCCAGATTCGACTGCTCCTTGAGCAGCCGAATGAGCAAGAGCCGCGACTCGGTGTGCGTCGGCAGCGCCCCGAGCGCCTTGGTCAGCCACTTGATGGCCTTCTCGGCGTCGAACTCCGCCGCGAGCTTGCCGAGCAGCTCCTGCCGATCGGCGTCCTGCGGGTTCTCCTTCTCGAGCTCGGCGACGAAGTCCTCGATCTTGTTCTGCGCGCGGTAGGCGTCGGCGAGGGCGTTGAGCAGGCGAGGGCGCACGCCCGCCTCGGCGCCGGCGACCGAGAGCCCCTTCTTGAGGGTCTTCACCGCGTCGACGTACTTCTGGAGCTTGATCTGGCACTGCCCGAGATCGAGCAGCGCGCTCGGAAGCGTGCGGTTGTCGCCGGCGGCGGCGGCGACGACCTCCTCGTACTCCTTCTCGGCCTGATCGTAGATCCCCTTCCGGAAGTAGTAGCGCGCGAGCTCGGCGCGCACGGTCATCGAGTCGCCGTTCGCCTTCACGAGCTCGAGGTGCCACTTCTTCGCGCTCGGCGCGTCGCGCAGATCGACCGCGAGCTCCATGAGCGATCGCAGCGTCGCTTCGCGCTCGGTCTTGTCCTTCTGCAGCGGCAGCGCCTTCTCGTACTGCGCAGCCGCCCCCTTGGCGTCGCCGGCGTCCTGCTTCAGGCGCGCGAGCGCCAAGATCGCGACCGGCTTGTCGGGCTTCTGCGCGATCGCCGCCTCGTACGCGCTCGCCGCCTCCTTGTCGCGCTTGTCGGCCTTGAGCAGCCCCGCGTAGGTGACCTCGGCGGCCCAGCGCTCGTCGGCCGACGCGCTCGCGTCCGCGGCTTTGGCCTTCCACTCGGCGATCCCCGCGTCGAGCTTGCCGTCGCGCTCGCGGTACAGCTGCGCGAGCTTCATCGCCGGCCCCGACTCCCCCGGACGAGCGAGCGCGATGATGGTCGCCCGCTTGATCGGATCCTTCTTGGCCGACTCGGGCGGCGCGGCGCTCGTGCTCCCCGCGCCGCTCGGCGGCTTGGGCGTGGCCGGGGCGCCGACGGGGGGCTTCGGCTTGGGCTTGCGGCGGCCGCTCGGATCGAAGTCGGCGTGCGCCGCGGCCGCGAGGCCGATCAGCACGGCGAGCGAGAACGCGGCGATCGATCCCGAGCGCATGGAGCCCCGAGTATGACACAGCGGCACGGCGGAGCCTTTGCGCGAGGCTCGGCTCCCGGTCGCGACTATGCTGCGCCCCCGATGAACGACGGCCTCTGGAAGCTGCTGGTCGCGACCTTCACCTCGGTCTTCGTCGCCGAGCTCGGCGACAAGACGCAGCTCGCGACGATGGTCCTCTCGGCGGGCGCGAACGGCAGCGGCTCGCGCTGGGCGGTCTTCGCGGGCGCCGCGCTCGCGCTGGTATGCACGAGCGCGCTCGGTGTGCTCGCGGGCGGCGTCATCGGCAAGACCGTCTCGCCCGGCGCGCTCCACAAGCTCGCCGGCGCGCTCTTCGTGGCGCTCGGCGCCTGGATGTTCCTGTCGAAGTAGCGCCCCTTGGCGCCGCGGCGATCACATGCAGACGCCGAGCTGCCCGCCGCCGCTCGCGGTGTTGTCCGGGAAGCCGACCGAGGAGCAAGTGCCGTAGCTCGTGCCGTTGATCGTGCAGCCCCCGGAGGCGGGGAAGCGCCCGCCGGGCGTGGTGCCGGGCGTGAACGACGCGGGCTTGGTCAGCCAGCAGAACAGGTAGCACTTCGACGGCAGCGGGCCGCCGTAGGGGTGCGTGATCGTGAGGCACCCCTGCGACTCGCCGCAGTCGTTGATCGCGCTGCACGCGACGCCGGGCGCCTGCGAGAGGCTCGCCGACGGCGACGGGCTCGAGCAGGTGAAGACGTCGGGCGAAGCGGAGAAGTTGCAGTACTCGCCCGCGCCGCAGTCGAACTCGAATGGCTTGCAGACCTTCTGGTTGTACTGACAGAGGTGGTAGTCGGTGTTGCTGGTCGTCGGGTCGATGATGTTCAGCGAACAGCTGCCGGTCTGGCCGTTCTGCCTGCACGGGGTGTCATCGCCGGGGCAGCAGGGGCGCGAGCAGACGCCCGTCGTCGTGCCCGGCGCCGTCTCGCAGATCAAGCCGGCCGCGCACGGGCTCGCCGAGCTGCAGGGATCGCCGTCGGCGTTGGGCCCCACTTGCGGTGGCGTCACGCAGTCGAAGTGCGAGCTGGTGTAGTCGCACATCTGGTTTGCCGGGCAATTGTCGAGCGCCATGTTGCAGGTGTCGCCCGGGTGTTGATCGCACCCCGCGCCGGCGTCCGCGCCGTCGCCGCTCGCGTCGACCGCGCCGCTGTCCGTGCCGGCGTCGAAGCCGCCTGTGTCGGTCGAGGCGTCGGTGAGGCTCGTGTCGCGCCCGCCGTCGAACACGGGCGTCGCGTTTCCGGGGGACGACGAGGAGCAAGCGACGAGAGAGAGGGCCGAGATGGCGGCCAAGAGTCCGAGGGGGCCGGACGAGCGCATGAGACCTCCGACGGCGAAAGTGAAGTCACGAGCCGCCGCGCAGGGCGACGTCGCGTGCGCAGTCTAGCGCGGCGCGGCGCGCGCGCCGAAATCGACGGTCGAGCTCCGATTGGGCGGCCAGCGATCGCGCGCGCACGCGCCCGGCACCGAGACACCCCCATCCCCTACGCGGGCGACGATTCCCCGCGGACGGACAATTGCGGCGCCGAACGGACGTCGCGCACGCGCGGGCGTCGATGTCTGGACGGCATGGGAACGACATGCCACCTTCCGGCACCCGCGCCCACGACCCCGGCGCGGCCACGCGAACGGAAGTCGCGTTCGCGCGCAGTGCCGTCCACTCAGAGGGAGAGGTTTCTCGATGCGATCGCCGAAGCTCTCGTCGCTTCTCGTCACCCTGTCGCTCGCGCTGGCCGCGTCCGCGTGCTCTTCCAGCAGCGGGAGCAGCGTCGCCCCCACCGACACCACCGACGCCGGCGATCAAGACACGGCGCCCGCGGCGCCCGCGTACCCGCCCGAGCCTTATGGGCTCTTGCAGCACAACGTCTTTCCGAACATCTCTTGGCAGGGCTACAAGGACGCGACCGGCCCGCTCGTGACCATGCAGATGTCCGACTACTACGATCCCGACGGCTCGCGGGGGATCAACGGCATCTACTTCATCGTCGCGGCGCAGTGGTGCCCCCCCTGCAACATCGAGGCGGACCACGCCGGCAAGATCTACCTCGAGGCGTACAAGAAGCGCGGCGGCCAGTACGTCAGCGTGATCATCGAGGACAAGAGCCAAAACCCCTCGACGCAGGCCACGCTCGATCAGTGGATCTCGGCCCACAAGATCACCTTCGACATGGGCTTCGATCCGTCGCAAGCGAACACGCACTTGAGCAACGTGCTGCCGGACGACCCCAACGTCGGCCTGCCGCACAACTACGTCATCGACCCGCGCACCATGGCGATCCAGGCGATCACGCAAGGGACCGACCCGGCCGTCTGGGCGTGCGACCAGTACCCCCCCTCGGCGCAGCTCACCAGCGACGGCTGCTGCGCCGCGGGCAAGACGGCCATCCCCTCGGTCGAGGGACCCATCGGCTGCTCGACCGACTACGCGTGCGTCAAGGGGCTCGTCTGCCTCACGACCGGCGAGACGTCGCCGTCGCACCCGCTGGACATCGTCATGCAGCGCAACGGCGCGCCGGCTTTCGGCTCGCCCTGAGCGCCTGCGGGGTCGGCGCCGCTCGCGTTCGGGCGAAGAGCCGAGGTTTCTCTGGGACCGGCGGAGCGCATTGACGGCATCATGATGAGGGTCGTATGCTCCGCGCCCCGCCGAGGGGCGACCCGCCGCGGACGAGGTGCCGTCACGAATGCGACGGCGCCGTTAGTGAGGTGACCGCGCCCCACGTCGCCATGACGTGCGCGCCACACCTTCATCGAGCCAGTCGATGCAGTCCTTCCGGGCGTTCGTGCCTGGCACGACGCTGGCTCTAGTCACCCGGTTTCCCGTTTTGGTCACGCCTAGCTTTTCGCGAGGCGCAGGGATGGAGGAGCAGTCATGATGCAGCGTGTTTTCGGGGTCTTCGCGACCCTCGCGATCGTGGGCGTTTCGGCGGCGTGCAGCAGCAGCTCGGGCGGGACTCCCCCTGCGGCGACCGACAGCGGCAAGACCGACGCGGCGACCGACACCGCCAAGCCCGCCGACACCGGCGCGGACACCGCCACGCCGACCGACAACACGACCGGCAAGCCGTGCACCACGGTCGACCAGTGCGACCTCACGGGCAACGGCTACGCGCACTGCTCGAACGGCGGCGCGCTCGGCCCGTACTACCCCACGGCGATCTGCATCCAGTACGACCCGAACGGCGGCGACCTGCCGGCGTGCGCGGGCACCAAGACCGACTCGAACGGCATGCCGGCCGAGTTCAAGGGGTGCGACAACAACCTCGGCCTCTGCAACGAGCAGCCGACGAACAAGCAGCCGGGCAACTGGTCGTGCGACCCGGTCTGCCAGGCGACCGACACGGGCACCTGGACGACCCAGTGCGCGGGCAAGGACGGCTGCTCGTTCCTCGGCATCGGCACCGACTCGTCCGGCAAGACGACCGTGGTCGGCACCTGCGGCGCCGGCTGCTCGAGCAACGCGGACTGCCCGACCGGCAGCGTCTGCGACCCGCTCTACAAGGCGTGCTTCAACGTGAAGTGCGGCGCCAACGCCACGACCCCGAACGCCGAGTGCGACGCGCTCTCCAAGCAGCTCCAGGGCGGCCTCGGGCCGGCGTGGACGTGCGACACGACCACGGGCAGCCCGACCAAGGGCTACTGCGGGTTCCACTACCCGAAGGCCCCCGGCGCCGCGTGCGATCCGACCGCCAGCACGCACACCTGCGCGGCCGACGCGGACTGCAGCGCCTACGGCACGACGTGCGACACGACGGCCAAGACCTGCAACGAGCAGTGCTTCTGCATCGGCGCCACCGCGGCGACCGGCGCCTTCTGCGCCGCCTCCTGCAAGGTGGGCAACGACGCGACCGACTGCCCCACCGGCTTCACCTGCGATCCGCTGTGGAACGCGACGACGACGGACTCGACTGGCGCGACGGTGCCGACCTTCCCGAGCACCTACTCGTGGCCGGCCGGCACCATCGGCTACTGCATGAAGAAGTGCGCCGCGACGACCGACTGCGGCGCCGGTCAGGCCTGCGCGAAGAACGGCGGCATGTCGCAGAGCGACTGCCTCTGAGCCTCGCGTGACGTGAGCTGGATGGCCCTCGGGGAACGCCCCGGGGGCCGTCTGCGTTTGGAGCCCTCGATGCCTCGTGCTTCCCGCCTCGCCCTCGCCATCCTCGCCCCGCTCGCGCTCGTCGTGGGGTGCGCCGAGCGCACCAAGACCGATGAGGCCCCCGCGCCGAGCAGCGCGCCGGCGGACTCGAGCGTCGCCACGACGCCCGATCCGAACACGCCGAGCCCGCCGCCGAGACGCATGCAGCGCGCCATCGATCCGGTCGCCAGGGGGATCGTCCCGCGCGTCCCCGCGTCGGTCATCGGCGCGCCTCGCCAGACCGCCGCGCCCGACGCGGCCGCGAAGTAGCGCGTGGCGCGCGACGGTCACGAGGCAGCTGAGGTCGATCGCCCCGAGAAATGGGGTATGGCTGCTGCCCGTCGAGACCCCGCCGAGGGTCCTCGCTCCCAGGAAGGTTCGCCCATGCGTCGACTGTTCCCCGTGCTCGCCGTCTGCGTCGTCGCGTCGCTCGCAACCGCGTGCGCCAAGCGCGCGCAGCAAGAGGAGACCCCCGCGTCGACGCCCTCCGCGAATCCCGCGAGCGCCTCGGTGACCACGCTCACGCCGGTGCCGACGCCGGCCAACGGCGTGCGCAGGCTCAACGATCTGCGCCGCGTGAACATCGTCCGGCCGCAGCGCCTGGCCGCGCCCGCGCAGACCGAGCCGACGCCCGCGCCGCCGGCCTCGCAGTAGGCGCGCTTCTCAGTCCACCGCGCGCCGCGCCGAGGCCTCGGCCGCGATGCGCGCGACCTCGAGCTGCAGGCGCTGCGGATCGCTGGCGCGCTTGAGGGCGGCGACCAGCGCGCCGGGGCTCATCGCGGCGGCGCGGCGGAACGGCGACCCGTCGGTCAGCGTGCGCAGCTGCACGACCCAGTCGCGCCGATGCGCCCACGCGTGGCGCAGCAGGTCGACGCCCCCCTCGACCGCTTCGGGCACGCGGCGCTCCCCCTCGTCGTCGGGATCGATCGCGCTGCGCACCGAGGACGGGGGCGCCGCCGTCGGGGCGCTGGCGCGCTTGCCCGGACGCGAGGCCTCGAGAACCGCCAGCACGCGGTGGCCGTCGATGGCGCGCCGCAGGTCGCGTGGCTCGAGGGGGCCCTCGACGAGCGACGGCCCGGCGTGCGCGCTCTCGTTGGCGCTGGCTTCGGCCGCGTCCTCCGCCTCGACCGCGCGCGGCGCGGAGCCGGCCGAGGCGACCGACCGGACCACGACGCCGATCGCGCGCAGCGCGGCCGACTCGCGCGGCGTGAGCGACCGCGACAGCACGAACAGCCTCGGCGCGGGGCGATCGAGCACGATCGACGCGAGCCGCTGCTCGACCTTCTCGAGCAACGCGGGCGCCGCCTGGACCTCGAAGAGCACCGCCGTGCGCACGCGCGCCTCGCCGACCGACGCGGCCCACTCCTCGACGGCGTGGCGGACGCCGGCCGGCACGCCGCGCGCGCCC
>JAJXTK010000132.1 GCA_021783935.1 Myxococcales bacterium
CGAAGGTCGTCGGCTACGAGCCACCGGTCCTGCGCTTCGAGGCCCCGGACGGCGCCCCCGTCGAACGCACGGTGCACCGCCTCACCGCCGCGACCCGCCGGGCCTGGCTCCGCGACGGGAAGCTGCAGCTCGCTCCGAGCCTCCGGACCGCGATCCGCGCGGCGCTCGCGTGGGCGAACGAGCACCCTGGCAACGGCACGCTCGCGATCATCGCGATCCACGTCGTCGAGCTGGCCCTGCGCGCCGCCTTCGCGCCGGACGATCGCTCGGTCGACGAAGCGTGGGCCCGCGCCGGCCAAGACCCCGCGACGCTGAATCTTGTGCGCGCCGAGCTCGCCCCCCTCGTGCGCGAGTGGACGGGCACCGTGCTGTTCGGGCACTTCGGGGCGCTCCGCGGCCTCGACGCGATGGCCGACGCCGACAATCTGGTCACGCTCGGGGACCCGTGGGTAAACGTCGACCAGGTGCGCCACGAGTGTGCCTTCCTGGGCCTCACGGACTGGGAGGCGCGCCTCGAGGCCATGTGCCGCGCGGAGCTCGAGCAAGCCCATGGACGGCTGCGCACCGTGCACCGCACGAGGCCCGCACGCGCCCTCCACGTCGGCGCTGTCGCGCCCGGAGGCGCCGGGTGGAGTCGAGCCCAGGTCGCGGTGCGACGCGCCGCACCGGGCCCAGCGAAGCGAACGGGCGGCCCCGAAGACGAGTTGCTGCTCGCCAGGGTCCTCGATCGCCTCGGCTCCGTTCGCGAGCTTGCCGGCGCGCTCGGGTGCGAACCGAGGACGGTGCGTCGCTACCTCGCCGGAGAGCGAGCGTTGCCCGAAGAGCACCGAGCGCGCCTGCGCAAGCTACGCGAGCCCGACGACGAGCGCCCGTAGGCGCGGACCGGGATCGCAGATCGAAGGGATCCTCTCTCTTCTCTTAAAATCTGCGATCCCGGTCCGAACTGCCGAGGTGAGGGGTGGCGAATTCGTGCACCGTGAACCCCGTCCTGTGTCCCCTTGGCGGGGGCCCGACGCTTTGCCTCCTTCGTGGAGACCGAATCGAACTCACCGTCCCCGACGCTCGTGGACCTCATTCAGCGGGCCGGAGGGATCAGCGCCACCGCGCGCTCTCTCGGCGTCGAATACGTCACCGTGCGCGCTTGGGCACGCGGATACTGGCGGCCGTCCGAGGCCAACCGCGCACGATTGCTGGCGCTCGCTGCAGCGACTCCGCCGCACCTCGCTCGAGCGCTGCGGCCGCCGCAACCGCCACGCCCCCGACGTCCGCCGCCGAGCGCGGAGCAGCTCGCGCTCGTGCGCGAGTCCATCCGCCGCGCCGGCGGGCGCACAGTGGTCGCGCGCACGCTCGGCGTGACCACCGGTGCGGTGCGCAGCTGGGACGTCGGCGAGACCTGGCCCGCGGGCGACCGCTTTCAGCACCTCGTGTCGCTGCCCGATGGGCAACGCCTGCGCCCAGGCCCTCCGCGACGCCCTCGAGTCGCGGACCCGGCGATCTTCGAGGATGCCGTGAGCGTCGCTGGCAGCATCTCCGCGGCCGCGCAGGAGTTCCGAGTCGATCGCGTCAGCGTCCGGCGCTACCTCCGTCGAGAGCGGGAGGTTCCCGCCGATGTCCTCGAACGCGCCCGCGAGTTCCTTGCCGCGAACGGCGTGGCGCCGGCTCGCGAGGAGCAGTCGCCGTCGTGAGCGCTTCGCGCGCGATCGCCTGCCCGAAGTACGAGCCCGCCCCCGGCAGCCGCCGCTGCCGGCACTACGTCGCGAACGGCGCGTGCGACCTGCCCGACGAGCTCATGTGCGTCGAGTGGCTGAAGGCCAACGAGCACGCTCCGAAGCCCTCGGTGCCGACGCCCCCGCCGCTGGAGAGAGACCTCTTTGGCGCGGCGTACATCCACCCCGCACCGATCTGCGAGCACGCCCGCGCGACGGAGCCCGTGGCGTCCACGACGCCGCCCGTCGCGCCCGCGCCGCTTGCACTGAAGGCCGCCGCCCTCGAAACGTTCCAGGCGCTCGGCGTCGAGGTCCGCCTCGAGAGCGACGACCTCGGCGAGCTCTGGCTCGTGCCCGCGTACACCGGCTCGGGTCGGCAGGAGCTGTCGTTCGAGCACGCTGCGCTCATCGCGACGCTCTGCGCGGCCATGCCCAGCGCGCGCGTGACGGCACTCGTGCGCAGCTCGATTCGCAACGCGTAGATGTCCCTTTCCGGGTCCTCGCGCGCTTTGCCCTCTCGATGGTCCCCTTCGCCAACACGCATCTCTCCTACTCGCGCCTCTCCCGCTTCGAGCAGTGCGCGCGCTCCTTCAAGTTCCAGTACATCGACAAGCTCCCCTCCGACCCCGGCATGCCGCTCCGCTTCGGCAAGGTCGTGCACGCCGCGCTGGAGCGGCTGCTCCGCGAGGTCATCGATCAGGAGCGCTCCGGCCCGCTGGACCCAAACCGCGCAATCACGCTCTTCGCGGAAGCGTGGCGCGCTGAGGGGATCGCCGGCCTCCAGGAGTTCGCCGCCGGCGTGCAGATAATCCGCGAGTTCGTCCGCGCCGAGGGCATCGTCGATCACCGCGACGTACTCGCCGTCGAGGAGGAGTTCCGGCTCCAGGTCGGCCGCTTCGAGGTGCTCGGCTTCATCGACCGCGTGAACCGCATCGACGACGAGACGATCGAGGTCGTCGACTACAAGACGAACCGCGCGCTCTTTACCCGCGACGAGCTCGACGGCTCGCTGCAGATGTCGCTCTACGAGCTCGCGGTGCGCCGCCTCTGGCCCTGGGCGAAGAAGGTCCGCCTCGTCTTCGCGATGCTCCGTCACGGCATCCGGCAGACGACCTCGCGCACGCCCGAGCAGCTCGAGGCCGCGCTCGCGTATGTCGAGACCCTCGGCCGCATGACCGAGGAGGCCACCGACTACCCGGCCCGCGTCGGCGGCCAGTGCGTCTGGTGCGACCACCGCGTCCACTGCGACGCGTACGGCAAAGCGCTCGCCGGCGGCCGCAAGGAGCTCGGTGCGGAGCCCTCGGACCTCGAGGCCGTCGCGCGCGAACGCGAGGAGGTCGCGAGCCTCGCGAAGATCCTCACCGCGCGAAAGTACGAGCTCGAAGGCGTGCTCAAGGCGCATCACCGCGACCGCGACGAGCTCGTCATCGGCCCGATGCGCTACAGCCTCGCGACGACGACGAGCACCTCGTACCCGCTCGACCGGACGCTCCGCGTGCTCGAGGCCCAGACGGGCAAGCCGCGTGAAGAGCTGCTCGCGCGCGTCGCTATCGTCGACAAGGACGCCCTCGACGCGCTCGTGCGCGAGACCTCCAAGGGCCTCGACAAGTCGAGCGGCCACATCTTCAAGGCCGAGCTCGATGCCGTCGCCGAGCGCTCCATCACGCCTCGCTTCAACGCGAAGGAGGTGCGGTCGTGAAGCCGCTCGCCATCGTCGCGACCCGCACCGAGATGCAGGGCCCGGCTCCCCACGACCTCGTCGAGATCGCCGTGCTGCGCGTCGACCCGCGCGACAGCCAGGCGAGCGACGTGTTCGTCGGCGTGGTGCGCTCGCCTCGCGGGACGAGCCCATTCGACGCAGGCGCCATGTGGCTCTCCGACGTCATGGATCGCGTCCGCCACCTCACGCGCGGCTGCCAGCTCATGGCGTGGCAGGGTGCCGAGACGAGGCGCTACCTCGAGACGCTCAGCCGGGACTGGCACCTGCTCCCGCTCGAGCTCGCCGAGGGCGCCATCGACTTGCGCTCGCTCACCGCGCCGCTCGTCACCATCGGCGAGGCGCACGGCGACACGCTCATCGACGCGTCTATCGCGGTGGGGACCTCATTCCGAGCAGGGAACGTGCTCGACCAGGTGCGCGCGATGGCGGAGATCCACCGGGTCATCGTGCGGCGCTTCGAGTTCACGCAGCCGCTGCGAATGCTCGGTGAGGACGAGCGGATGATCCTCGAGACGATCGTCCGCCGCGTGGGCACCGGGCGCGCCTCCTACGGCGAGTGGCGCGTCGACGACGGGCGCAAGTACCCGCGCGAGGCGCTCGAGGAGCTGATGGACGCGATGGCGTACATCTCCGCGGAGCTCGTGCGCCTCGGGAAGCGAGGTGTCGCGTGAACGGCGCAGGCGCTCGGCGCAAAGGCCTCGATTGGGAGCGTGAGGTCGTCCGCCGCTTCGCCGAGGTGTTTGGCGCCGACAAGGTGCGGCGCGGCTTCCAGTACCGCGACGGCTCGGAGATCCCCGACGTCGTCGCGCCGGTCTTCGCGATCGAGTGCAAGCGCGGCAAGCGCACCGATCCGAAGGGCGCGCTGACCCAGGCGATGGAGGGAGCAGCCGGCAAGGGGCTCTGGCCCATCGCGGTGTGCAAGGACGACAAGGCCCCGCCCATCGTGACGATGCACCTCGAGGACTTCCTCGAGCTCGTGCGCGAGTGGTGGCGCACGAAGGGGGCGTGATGGAGCCCCGTGAGCGCGGCCGCGGCGGACGGCCCACGAAGGCCGAGGGGCCGCGCGTGCCGTACGAGGAGGTCGACAAGATCCTCGTGTTCGGCGAGGTCGTGCCGGTCGGCCGGGGCGACGAGACGACGGTCTACTTCCCGAGCTACCGCGAGATCGCGGAGCGCTACGGCGTGTCGAACAGCGTCATCTCCGACTACGCGAAGTCGCGCAACGTGCAGCGCCGGCGCAAGGAGGCGCAGCTCCGCGTGCAGGCGAAGGTCGAGCAGAAGGTCGTCGAGCTGCGCGCGACGGCGATCGCGTTCTCGAAGGAGGACGAGCTGCGGATCATCGACAGCTACCTCGCGGGCTTCGAGAAGGCGATCGCCGAGGAGCGCGTCCGCTTCGACAACCCCGCCGACTTCAACACGATGGTTCGGCTGAAGGAGTTCGTGATGGGCAACGCGGACTCGCGGCAGGAGATCAACGCGTCGCTCTCGCTCGAGGTGCTGCAGACGCGCCACCGCCAGATGATGCGCACGGTCGATGTGTCGCCAGCGGAGCGCGGCGAGGTGCTGCCGACTGCACCGCCAGCGACGCAGGCACTCAGCGAAGGGGACAACCTTTCCCCCGCCGCCGCCGTTTCCGATGGCGTGCAGCAACTGCACACACGGTTTGCGGTCGGTAGCGGCGAATCCGAGCGCGTGACGGTACCGGTCGGTTCGGGCACGGCACGCGACGAGCGCGCCGAAGAGTCTCGTGGTGTGCCCCTCCGCGACGCTCACGAGAGGGCGCACGAGAATGTCCGGGCACTGTCCGGCGACTCTATCGGCGACGAGGAGGACGAATCCCGCGGGAATCGCGACGACGATCACGAGACGCCACGAGCACAGGTCCCCGAGGCGGAACACGCCGCACCTCACGTGCTCGAGCACGAGGGGAACGACGCGGTCGCCGATACGCTCCGTCCCGCGCCGCCGCGGCCCGAGGAGCCTTGAGCGATGGCCGCTTCTGCCGGAATGCGGCCATTCGCGCGCGGACCGCGTCACGATCTCCGCAGGATCTGGCGCGTCGCGGCGGGCCCTATCGACGATCGCGATGGCCGCTTTCCGTCGTCGCGCCCCGCGACGCATGCAGCGTTGACGGACTTCCAGTGTCACTGCCCAGGACCCGGGGGGTGGTCGAATTTTCGGGCCTGGCCGACTCCCGCGGACGTTTCCCGGGTCGGTTTTCGATCGAGGCTGGCGTGGGAAACCGAGCGAATCGCGCGGCGCCCGGTTCTTGGTCGGAAGGCTCGCCGAGGCGCTGCTCGGTTCGATTGCGTAAGTGACTCTCGAGCCCCCCGAGCGCCCTCAACATGGGAGCTCTTGGACCGACCGGACGAGCTCCTCGTCGGTCGGGTGCGTGTAGATCGCCGTCGACAAGATCGAGGCGTGCCGGGCGAAGCGCTGCGTGAGGCGGATGTCGCGCGTGCGTCGATAGAGATTGCTGCACGCCGAGTGCCGCAAGGTATGAAAGTTGAAGATGCGCTCGAAGCCAGCTCGCTCCTGCCACACCGCGAAGGCGTGCCGCAGCTGACGCGACGACAGGCGCCCGCGCTTTCGGCTCACGAAGAGCGGCGCGCCCACGGCGACGTCGTGCCCCTCCGCGCGCTTGAGCCGGAGCAGCTTCTCGAGCTTCGCGCGGATCGTGTCGGAGAGGACGACTTCCTGCGGCGGCGGATCCTTGCTCGCGCGCTTGAACACGCGCAGCTGCACGTGCCGCTTCGGGCGCATCGCCTCGTCGAAGACGTCGCCGATGTCGAGCGCAAGGATCTCGTGCTCTCGCAGGCCGGTGCCGAGGGCGATGCTCACGATCACGTGGTCCCTCCACCCGGCGGCGTGCTGGCCGGTGGTGCGGAGGATGAGCGCGATCTCGCGCTCCGTGAGGGTACGCGGCGGGCGCGCGAGCGAGTCGGCGTAGGAGGACATGCCGTCATGCACGCTTCTTCCGCGAGGCCCAGCAAGGGAAAGCGGCCATGACCCTCGGCATCGTGCGACGCACCGAGAGCGATCTCGCCGGCTGGCTCGCGACTGAGGCCGGCTTCATCTCCGGGCTGTGCACGCACGACGGCGAGCCCATCGTGCTCGACGCGCCACAGCTCGCGTTCCTCGAGAGCCGCTCGCGATTCCGCTGGGTGACGAAGAGCCGCCAGGTCGGCTTCTCGTTCATCATGTCGCTCGAGGCCCTCGCCCGATGCCACCTGCGCGAAGGGCACACCGCGGTCTTCGTGAGCTTCTCACTCGATGAGGCAAAAGAACGCGTGCTCTTGGCGCGACAGGTCTTCGAGGACCTCCCGCTCGCCTACCAGAAGAAGCTCGTCGTCGACTCGAAGACCGAGCTCGCCTTCGAGTCAAACGGCGCGCACCGCAAGCTCTCGCGCATTCTGTCCGTCCCGTCGAAGGCGCCGCGCGGGAAGCGCGGCGACATTCTGCTCGATGAGCTCGCGCACCTGATCAACGATCGTGAAGTCTACCGTGGCTCGACAGCGCTGATCCTCCGAGGCGACGGGCAGCTCACGGGCTGCAGCACGCCGCTCGGGCGTCGCGGCATCTTCTGGGAGATCGCGACCGAGGAGATTCGGAAGTACCCCCACCACTGGCGGCAGGAAGTGCCGTGGTGGCTCTGCAGGTTCTTCTCGACCGACACGCGCCGCGCCGCGATCGAGGCGCCGGACATGACGACCGAGGAGCGCGTCGAGCGGTTCGGCAAGCCCGCGATCGTCGAGCAGTTCGACTCGCTCGCGCTGGAGGACTTCCAGCAGGAGCTCGAGGGAAAGTTCGTCGACGAGAGCTACTCGTTCTTCCCGTACGACTTGATCCTGCCGACGACGAGCGACGACGTCGCGCTCGCCGCCGACTTCGACGACATCCCCGCCCCGCGGGGGCGCATCGTCGCGGGCTTCGACGTCGGGCGCACGCGCGACCGGTCCGAGCTCGCCGTGTTCGAGGAGTGCGAGGGGCGGTTCACGTGCCGGCTCCTGCGCAGCTACGCCGAGACGCCGTTCGCCGAACAGGAGGCCCACCTGCGGCGGCTGCTCGAGGTGCTGCCGGTCGCGCGGCTCTCGATCGACCGGAGCGGCATCGGCATGAATCTCGCCGAGAACCTCGCGCGCGACTTCCCGCAAGTCGTGCCGGAGAACTTCACCAACGAGACGAAGGAGCGGTGGGCTACCGACTTCAAGATCCTGCTGCAGCGGCGCGAGGTGGCGCTGCCGCGGGATCGGGACCTCGTCGCGCAGATCCACTCGATCAAGAAGCGCGTGCTCGGGAGCGGGAAGGTCGCGTTCGATGCGGAGCGCTCCGCGCGCGGCGGGCACGCGGACCGGTTCTGGGCGGTGGTGCTAGCGTGCCAAAAGGAGCGACCGGCGGCGCGCGGACGGGCGGAGATCGGGGTGAGGGTGCTCGGGTAAGCAAACTCCCCACAAGAGCTCATTCTATCCGACTAATCGAGCGGGGCGTTGCTCGACCACAGCCGAACGGCGGTTCAGTGTATCCCCATGGCACGGAAGCGTTCGTCGGGCGATGGATTGGGGTGGGTAGCGGTTGGTGGCCTCGCACTCGCTGCGGTGGCGCTCGCATCAGCCGAGGCCGACCGGCAGCGCCAAGTTCGCGCGCGGCAGCAGCTCCGTGAGAAGGAACTCGAGGACGCAAGGGCGTTCGTCTACGCGACGCTGCACGAGACCTGCCGGGCGTTCGGCATCGCCCCTGTGCCCCTCGTCTTCGTGGAGGAAGGCAATGCTGCCTCCGACGGCCACCGCGTCTACGTGAACCTCGCCTGGTTCGACGACCTGCTGACGCGTCACTGCGGGGAGTCCGCGTGCACGATGGCCGTCGCGCGATGGGTCCTCGCCCACGAGATTGCTCATCACGTGCACCGCGATGCGGATGTGCCCTTGTGGGTGCGCAACAGCCACGGTCTCGAGCTCCGAGCGGACTACTACGCAGGGCGCGCGCTCGCTCACTTCGGAGCAGAGTTCGGCGTGCTGGATGGCGTTCTCCGCGAGATTGCGCCATTCCCGACGCAGACTCATCCGGCCTTTCACGCCCGGCTCCGCGCGTCGCACGACGGATTCCGCGACTACGTGCTTGAGCAGGCGTTCCGTGCGCAGCCGGCCCACGCCCTCACTACGTAGATCGGCCCCGGGGCCTTCGCGTCGTGTCCCCTCGGCGCGCGTCGCGTGCTTTGCCTATTCGTGGATCATGCCCTTCGGGTCTTCATCGTACCCAACCCGTCGGCCGGGGCGCCCCTGCGCCAGGGCGCTGCTCGCGTGGTGTCGGCGCCCTCGCACGACGCCGCACGCGCCGCGGCCCGTAAGCAGCTCGAGGCCGACGGCTTCCGAGTTCGCGCCCTGAGCTTCGCCCTCCCCGACGGCCTCATCGCGTACGTCGAGGAACGCGCGTCGTGACCGTCGCCACCAGCGTCGCGCACGCGACCGACGACCGCGTGCACGCCCTGCTCAAGGCCATCGTCCTCGGCGCACGCGTCCCCGACCCCACGAGCATCCCCGGCGGCGAAGGCGTCGGCGCCCTCTTCGGCATCTCGGGTGCCCTCGAGCCCCCCTACGACCCCGAGGCGCTCTGCCTCCTCTTCGAGCACTCGAACTCGCTCCGCCAGAACGTCGACGCGTACGCGACGAACATCGACGGCTTCGGCCACCGGCTCGACCCGGCGATCGAGTTCGACGCCGACGACGCCGATCGGCGCGTCGCCGAGTGCATCTACCTCGAGCGCCTCACCGCGCAGGGGCGCGGCGAGCTCCCGGCCGACACCGAGCTCGAGCCGACCCCCGACGAGATCAAGGAGCGCCGGCGCGAGCTCGTGCAGCTCGCGCGCGCCGAGCGTGCGCGCATCACGAGCTTCTTCGAGTCGTGCTCGTTCGATCACTCGTTCGTCGAGCTGCGCCGGCGCACCCGGCAGGACCTCGAGGTGACCGGCAACGCGTACTGGGAGGTGCTGCGCGACGCCAAGGGGGACGTCGCGCGGCTGGTGTACGTACCGTCGTACACGATGCGGCTCCTGCCGCTCGATCCGCAGCCGGTCGACGTCGAAGAGAGCATCCGAATCTCGCCCGTCACGATCGAGCGCGTGGCAACGCGCCAGCGCATGCGGCGCTTCCTCCAGATCCAGTACGCCCAGCGCACCTACTTCAAGGCGTTCGGCGACGCGCGCGTCGTCTCGCGCACCAACGGCGAGGTCTTCGCCTCGCTCGAGGAGCTGCGCGCCCAGCGCCCCGAGGATGGCGTCGCGACGGAGATCCTCCACTTCGCCGTGAGCTCGCCGCGCTCGCCTTACGGCATCCCGCGCTGGATCGGCACGCTGCTCGCGGTGCTCGGCTCGCGGCAGATGGAGGAGGTGAACTACCTCTACTTCGAGAACAAGAGCGTGCCGCCCCTGGCGTTGCTCGTCTCGGGAGGGAAGCTCTCGGAGACGTCGATCCCGCGCATCGAGCGGTTCATCGAGGAGAACCTCAAGGGGAAGAACAACTTCCACAAAATCCTGATCCTCGAGGCGGAGGGGCCGACGAGCGCCAACGACGCCGCGCGCGCGAAGATCGAGCTGCGGCCGCTCACGGAGGCGCAGCAGCACGACGCGCTCTTCCAGCAGTACGACGAGCGGAACATCGACAAGGTCGGCGGCGCCTTCCGGCTCCCCCGCCTGCTCCGCGGCGACAGCCGCGACTTCAACCGCGCCGTCGCCGACGCGCAGCTTCGGTTCGCGGAGGACCAGGTCTTTCAGCCGGAGCGCGACGAGTTCGACTTCATCATCAACCGGAAGCTGCTCGCCGACATGGGCGTGCGCTTCTGGCGATTCCGCTCGCAGACGCCGGTCACGCGCGACCCCGAGCGCATGACGAACATGGTCGAGAAGCTCGTGCGCGTTGGCGTGCTCACGCCCGAAGAGGGGCGCGTGCTCGCGAGCGACATCTTCAATCGCGAGTTCGCCAAGCTCGGCGCCGATTGGACCAAGAGGCCCATCACTCTCACGCTCGCGGGCATCCAGACCGGTGTGGAGGACCTGCGACCGAAGCCGCCGAGCGAGACGCTGGTCGACGAGGCCAAGCGGCTGTTCTCTCTGCGCGAGGAGCTCGCGGCCGAGGAGCAGCGCGTCGCCGCACGAAGGACTGCGCTCGCGCGGGAGGCGTTCGCCCGCCCCGAGCCGGAGCGCGTGGCGGTGCCGAGCGGCGAATGGCGGTCGTGGTTCGAGGACGAGGCCGATGGACGCTGACGCCCTCCAGCGCGCGTGGGTTGCGCAGGCGCAGGCCGACGCTGAGCGAGGAGTCCTCGAGTGCCGCATGTGCCGCGCGCACGCGCCCCTCGACGAAGCGCTGGCCCTCTGGCGCAACGGCATCCTCGTCTTCGCAGTGTGCGATCGGTGCACAGGCGCGAGCGACGTCCTGATCCGCCGCACTGACGCAGGGCTCGAGATCCGCGGTCGCGCGCGCATGCCGATGATCGTGCGAGGCGGGCCGTGAAGGCCGTCGTCACCGACAAGCGCCCCTGTCGGCTCGGGCGCGGCGAGATCCGGCGCGTGCCGCAGGACCGGGCGTACCGAGGGCTCGTCGGCTACCACGTCGGCTGCCCGTGCTGCGGCTTCGTCACGGCCGTGCTCCACGGCGCGGACGGCTTGCACATCACGGAGGCCGGCGAGGCGGTGTCGTTCTCGTCCCCGGCCCGGTGCGTGTTCTGCGCCGTGCTCCTACGCCTCGTGGACGGCGAGCTCACGACCGAGGAGGACGCCGATGTGCGGCACGTTCGGTACCGATGATCTCGTCGCGCTCATGCGCGGGCGGGAGGCTGCCGATGCGATGCTGGCGGCCCTGCGCGTGCCCGTGACGAAGGCGCTCGACCCCTCGACGCCGAGGGGCTTCGACGCTGCGGTCGCGCGCCTCGCGGCCGCGCTGCGACGGAGGGCCAGCGCGCCCGAGGCCGAAGCACTGCAGGCGGCGCTCCGAGCGCTCGACATCGATTGGCGCGAGGCGGCCCCGGGCGTGCGGCGCGCCGCCGTCGAACAAGCCCGCGACGTCGCCGCACGCGCCGTCCGCACGGTCGTCGAGCGCGTGCGCACCACGGTCGGCCATGCGGCCCGCGAGGTCGTAGAGGCCACGCGCAGCGACGTCCGCCGCCGGCAGCGCCTCGCGATCGGCGCCGACCTCAACGCGATGGACACGCGTGCCGTCGCCTACCTCGGACGCGCGAGCGAGCTGTTCGTGCGCGACCAGTACGGCCGGCGCCTCCAGGCGCTCGGCGACGCCGCGCGCCGCGTGGTCGGCGCAGGGCTCGAGCAGGGGCTCGGGCGCGACGACAT
>JAJXTK010000802.1 GCA_021783935.1 Myxococcales bacterium
TGGACGTCCTCGGTCCCCTCTTGCGTGAGGACGTCCATGATGTCGTCGGCCGTGATGACGCCGAGCAGCGTGCCGGTGCCGTCGACCACCGGGATCGCGAGCAGGTCGTACTTCGACATCTGCCGCGCGACCTCCTCTTGATCGGTCTCGGGGCGCACGGTGATCACGCGGCCGGTCATGACGTCGGCCATCTTCGACTGCGGCTCGGCGAGCAGCAGGTCGCGCAGCGAGGCGACGCCGTCGAGCCGGTTCGCCTTGCCGACGGCGAACACGTAATAGACCGTCTCGGCGTGCCCGCCCTGCTTTCGCACGCGGTCGATGGCCTCGGCGACGGTGGCGGTCGGGGCGACCGAGATGTAGTCGGTCGTCATCAGGCCGCCGGCGGTCCCCTCCGCCCAGCGCCCGAGGGAGCGCGTGTCGGCGGCCGCCTCCGGGTCGACCTGCTCGAGCTTCTGGAGCAGCTCCTCGCCGACCTTGTCGGGCAGGGCCTCGAAGAGATCGGCGCGATCGTCGGGCGCCATCTCGGCCGCGATGTCGGCGGCGTCGGCGGGCCCGAGCAGCGCGACCAGCTCCGACTGCGCGGGCTCGTGCAGGCGCTCGAAGATCGGCGCCGCCACGTCGTCCGGCAAGAGCCGCATGATCTCGGCGACCTCCTCGGGATCCATCTCCGCGAAGAAGTCGGCGAGGTCCTCCGGGTGGAAGTCTTCGAGCAGCTCGCGCGCGGCCTCGGGGTCCTTCGACTCCTCGAGCAGGCGCAGCACGTCGGGGCCGATCAGCGACGCGACCTGCTTGCCGTGGGTGAGCTCCTCCATTGCCTTTCCCTCACTCGAGTGGGTCCGCGTCGGATGGGGCCTCCTAGTGCGCTTCACACGCGAACGCGAGCGCCTCAGCCCAGGCCCGCGCCCGCGCCGGCGCCCCCGCCGGAAGGGGGGGCGGCACGTAGCCATTTGTCGTCGACCCCGCTAGACACCTCCCATGGAGGGTGCGCCGCCCGCGCCGACGCACATCGCGCGCTGGGATCTCGACAAGACCTACCTGCGCACCGACTTCGACACGGTCCGCGAGCTCGTCAAGACCGCGCTCGAGCGCCCGGACGAGAAGCGCTCGCACCCCGGCGCGGCGGCGCTCCTGCGCGAGCTGCAGGCGCGGGGGTGCGAGGTCCACGTGCTCTCGGGCTCGCCCGAGCAGATGCGGCGCCGGCTCGAGGAGAAGCTCCGGCTCGACGGCATCCGCTTCGCGTCGCTGACGCTCAAGCCGAACCTCCAGAACCTCCTGCGCCTGCGCTTTCGCAGCCTGCGGGGGCAGCTCGGCTACAAGCTGCCGACGCTCCTGCGCATGCGCGTGCACGTCGAGCCGGCGCTGCACGAGACGCTCGTCGGCGACGACGCCGAGGCCGACGCCTTCATCTACGCGCTGTACGCCGACCTGTGCGCGGGGCGCGTCGGCGAGGAGGCGCTCGAGCGCGTGATGCGCGTCGATCGTTGCCACCCGGACGAGATCCAGGAGGCGCTGTTCGCCCTGCGCGCCATCGACCCGGGCGACGTGGTGGACCGCATCCTCATCCACCTCGATCGGCAGACGCCCCCCGGCGAATTCGATCGGTACGGCGCGCGGCTGGTCCCCTTCTACAACTACTTCCAGGTGGCGCTGGTGCTCCACGAGGACGGTCGGCTGCCGGCCGAGGCGGTGCTGCGCGTCGGCACCGACTTGGTGCTGCAACACCGCTTCGACGGCGACGCGTTGGTCCGCAGCTACCTCGATCTCGCCCGCCGCGGGCACCTGCGCGGCGACGGCATCGAGGCGCTCTCGCAGGCGCTCGCGCGCTGGCCTGCGGGCGACGCGCGGCGCTCGCTCTTCGGCCTCGACGAGGTGCAGGTGCTCGGCGCCCGTCAGCGCGAGCTGCGCGAGGCCTGCGCCGTGGGGCTGTCGCGACGGCCGAGCCTGCCGGCCGGCGCCGCGATCCCCGACTACGGCGCGCTCGTCGGCGGGCACAACCGGCGTCGGCGCTGATCCGCACGGCCATCGACGCCGCGTCGCGCCCGTGGATCGGTCGCGGTCATGCTCGATCTCGAAGAAGCCCAAGCCCGCATCCTCCAAGGCGCGAGCCGCCTCGGCGCCGAGCGCGTCGCGCTCGATCTCGCCGTCGGCCGCGTGCTCGCCGAGCCGCTCGTCTCGGCGGTCGACCTGCCCGCCTTCGATCACTCGGCGATGGACGGCTACGCGGTGCGCGTGGACGACGGCGTCGGCGAGCGGGACGTGGTCGGCGAGAGCCGCGCGGGGGGGGAGCTGCCGGCGCTGCCGTCGGGGGCGGCCATGCGCATCTTCACGGGCGCGCGGGTGCCGGCGGGGGCCGACGCGGTGATCATGCAGGAGGACGCGACGCGCGCGGGCGATCGCGTCTCGTTCGGCAAGGCGCCGCGGGCGGGGCAGAACATCCGTCGGCGCGGCGAGGACCTCGCGCGCGACGCGGTCGCGATCGCGGCCGGCACGCGCCTTCGCCCGACGCACCTGCCGCTGCTCGCGGCCCTCGAGCGCCTGCGCCCCGCGGTGGTGCAAAGGCCGCTGGTCGGCGTCCTCGCGACCGGCGACGAGCTGCGCGAGCCTGGCG
>JAJXTK010000133.1 GCA_021783935.1 Myxococcales bacterium
CGGACGTCGCCCCTTCGCCTTCTTCTTCGTCGCTGCCATCGGACTCTCCGACCGCGCCGAGCGCCTCCGGGTCGTCCGGAATTTCAGCTCCGAGCACGGATGGTCAGATGGTGGGCATCAGCAGGTACGTCAGTACCAGGCGTGGACGCCGAACCCCAACGTTGCGACCTTCTCGTACCAACGCGCGGCCTCGCGGATCGTGGCGAGCGCCTCGTCGAAGGGCGTGCGCACGGGCGTGACCTTGCCGTCGGCGAAGTTGTTCCAGCTCGCGCCTTCCGGCTTCGGCTTGTCGGCGTACGTCTGCTCGAGACGGTCGGCGGCGCCTCGCAGCTCGTCGGCGAAGGCGCCGGCCTCCTCGATCGTCATGGTGGAGTACATGCGGTTCGAGAGTTCGGTTTCGCCAAGCGCTGCGAGCTCGTAGGCCGCGGCCTTCCCGCGCAGGGAGCAGCAGGTGCCGAGCATGCCGATCGGGAAGTTGTCGTTCGCGAAGGGGCAGGGTTCGTCAGGCAGGTGAGTCAGGCCCGATTGCTCGTCGGCCTCGTTCGAGATGCCCGCCGCCGTCAAGGCGAAGCGGAGCGGTATGCAGTCCAGTCCCATATCGTTGTCGGTTAGGAATGAGAGGCCGAGCAGCCGCCCTTCCCACACCGAGATCGAGCCTCGTTCGTGTCTCCGACCGAGCCTTGTGCCCGCAAGAGCGCGGGCGAAATCGTTCGTGCCGCGGCGCGCTCGTGCGCGCGCCAGCTACGCCTTGGTCTCCTCCGCGACGAAGACCCGCACGTCGCCATGGGGCACGTTGGCGTCGACGAGCGTCTCGCGGAGTACGCCCTCGAGCCGCCGCGCGCGGGCGTCGGCACCGTCCGCGGTCGCGACCGCGAAGCCGAGCATGGTGACCTGCTCGCGCCCCCGCCCCTTCCCTGCGAGGCGCTCGCCGCTCACGATCTTCTTCGCGTCGACGGCGCCGGAGGTCTCCAGGAAGCAACGAGCGCTCTTCACGAGCTTCTCGACGAGCGCGGTGTGTTCGAGGGGCAGGGACACGAAGAGGAGGAGGGTCGTCATGGTTCGTTGTCGTCGCGCGGCGCGACGTTCCTTTCGATCGATACCGTGCGCGCAAAGCTTCTTGCGTTTCGTCGAAGCGAAGTGCGATCTCCCAGCCGGGCGCCGTGGACACGCGAGATCACGTGCGCGCTCGCGAGGATCCTCACGGCCTCGCGGGCTTCGGTCATGCGGCTCGAAGTCGGGCCCGCGGGCCCGGCCGGGGTGATCGCCGTGGAGGTTCCGAACACCGGCTACGCGACGCCGCCGTTCGTGTCGAACCACGGGATCGGAAGACGCTTCGCGAGATCGTTCACGGTGAACGAACGAAGCTCCTCGTCCGTGAGACCAAGGGCGACGATCTCCTTGCGGTCGCGATATTCCCACGCGGGAGCGAGGTCGAAGAACCGGCCTGCTCGGGCATCTTCACGCGCTGCATCGAGCTCGACGACGAAGTCCCCGAGGGTGCGGCTGACGAGGTACCGACGCTGTCGTTCGACGCGTTCTTCGTCCGGCAGGAACTCGCCTTGCCGCAAGAAGAGGTAGCCGCATCGAATGAGCCCGCCTTCATCGTGAAGGCGGATCGTCATGTTCTCGAAGCGCTTCGAGAGCCACACGAGAAACCGGACGACGAGCAGGGTGTTCAGCTCGTCGCCAGCCGTCTTCGTCAGGCCCCAGTAGTTCGGGCCGGGATCGCCGTGATGATCACGCGCGAACTCCTTGCGCTCACCACCGTCGATGAAGCGAAACGAGAGCTCCTCGCATGTCCACGTGCAGCGCAGATTCATGATGGCCGAGGCGGCGCGGATCTCCTTCCACTCGTCCCAGGCGAGTTCGCGCGGTGAATGAAGTTCGTACCAGATGGTTCGTCCCATAGAAGTTGTTCGGTTAGGAATGAGGTCGGGCCCGACTCCTTCGCCGAACGTCCGTTCTCGAGCGCGCGCGATCGGCGCGTGTCGCGATCGGAGCCTCCACACGATCTCTCGTGCGCGGTCCTCTCGAAGCGTTTCGTGCAAGGCGTCGCTCACGAGGCACGACGCCGCGCAGATCGAGTAGGGTGCCGCTCGATGGAGAACTTCCGGTCGCTCATCGAACGCGCGATGCTCGAGGCCCAGGCGGAGTTCGCGGCGGTCGTCGCCCGCAAGCTGAACGAGCTCTTGGGATCGACCGTCGCCGAGCTCGGACGTCGGCCCATGCCGGCGGTGGGCAACCCGAAGCAGCCGTCGACGAAGGCGCGCGGCACTGTGAAGCAGGCACCCCCGAAGCCGACGAGGCGCTTCCGATCGTCGCCCACGGACCTAGCCGCTTTGCAGGACAAGATCTTGCACGCGATGGAGCCGGGGCGCGCGATGAAGAAGGCCGAGATCGTCAAGGCGGCGCGCCTCGGCGATGCCGACGAGCTCCGCGTCTCGAACGTGCTCGCGAAGCTCCGCGAGGCCGGCATCGTGACGATGCAGGGGCAGAAGCGCCTCGCGACGTACGTCCTCAAGGCCGACGGCGGGGAGTAGCGGCTGCAGCGAGGCGCGGCACAACCGAGATCCCCGCTCGAGTGCGCGCGCGCTGACCGCTCCGGTGACCTCTGTTACGATCAACATCGTGGCCGACGCGCTCGACCTCTCGACCCTGGTCGCGTTGCTCCGGAAGGACAACGCCGGGCGCGAGGTGTGTTCGGCAAGGTTCGAGCGGAGTAGGCCGAGCGGCGGGCAGATGCTCGTCGACCTGCTCCGCGGGATCGCCGGTGTCGAGACACGCCTGGACGGGGGGAACCAGATCGTCCACGTGACGTTCCCGCCGTCGTTGCTCTTCGCGGTGGCGAGGGTCGCGCACGGGGCGGAGAGCGCGTACCTCGTGCCCGGGCTCGATCGCGTCCCGCGCGCACGCTGATGCAGGCCCGCCCGCCGGCAGCGCCCTTCGCGCTACCACCTCGCGTCACGACCCCGCGCTGGCGTAGCGCGAAGCCACTCGCGTCGAACCTCATCGAGATCGGGCTGTTGCGCACACCGCCAAAGTCACGCCTCGGCCGGTGACCCGTACGGCAGCAGCTAGCCCCGCCGTGAAGTCAGCGGCCGTGAGCGCCCCCTTGCGGTCGGAGAGCGCGCTGATCGACGCGCACGCTCCCGACGAGAGCCCGCCGTCGACGAGCACTGATGGAGCCACTCCGAGGAGCACGCCGCCCGCCGCCGTCGAGCCCCGGAGGGCGCGCGCGAGGGAGCGCGCCCGGCGCGCAGTCACGGCAACGAGGAACACGACGGGGGCGGCGAGCCCGAAGACCGGGGCCCGCATCATGCGCTTCGCTTCGTACTTCGCCATCCGCTTCGCGACGAGCGAGGGTGCGATCGTGCCGGCGTCGATCTCGAGCGCGATCTCGAGGCGCTTCGAGCCGAGTTCGACAACCACCGCGGCGTCGGGGATGAGGTCCGCCTGCGGTGACTGCGACCGCAGCTCCCAGTCGGGCGTGAAGCGCACGAGTACGCCGCCGGCCTTGGCCGCTCCGGTCGCGAGGGCGATGCGGTACGCGTTCAGGAGGCCGAGATGCGTGAGCTCTCGCCCCTTCACCTTGGGCGCCGGCCGCCACGGAGGCACGTCGTCGTCCGATGCCTCGACGAGGAAGGCATGGCCCATCGGCGTGAGGGCGTACCGATTCTCGGACGCAAGCTCGCTTACGATCGCGCGCACGAGTCCCGCGTCGAAGAGCTTGCGCATGCGCTTCTGACACGTCCCCTTGGAATCGAAGAACAGACGCGTGAGATCCGACGTCCGCAGCAGGCGCATCTTTGCGAGCGCCATGAGCACGTCGACGTCGCGGCCCTGCACGCGGAAGTCCCGATCGGCCTCGCGAAGTCGGCGAGAGGCGCGGTACCCCTCGCCCTGCCCGTCACTGGACGGAGACGCCATAGATGTCTCCGGCGACGCCGCTGCAGTCGCGCACGTGCGCGAAGAGGACGGCGAGCACGACGAGCGCGAACGCCAGATCGATCAGTGGCTTCTCGTTGAACATGACGAGCATCTCCGTCGGGAAGAAGTAGTGTGGGGAGCCGCCGGAGGGCGTGAACCGAAGGTGCGGCGCCGAGTCGTCCGTTGTCGCGATGCACCGTGTTGGTGCCGTGCCGGTCGCCGTCGTCCTCGAAGGGTGATGGCGGTCGGCGACGACGTCAGACCGGGCGGGCCGAAGCGCGCGTGGCGTCGGGGCGTGGTTCTCGGGCTCGCGTCTCCGGCGGTCCCCGTCGTGGATGGCGAGATCGATCGGTCAACGCTTCTCGGCGCTCGGCTCGTTCTTCGTCGTCGGCGTCGAAGACGGCCGAAGCCGCCAGACGCCGCGCGACACCTTCTCGAAGGCACTCGATCGCTCGAGGATGCGTTTCACCGTGGTCTTCCACGTGCCCGACGCTGTGCGTCCGGAGGCAAGCTCTCTCATCTTGGTGAAGACGGCTCTGGTGGAGCCCTCGCCACCCAGATGTTCGAGCGCTCGAACTACAACGGTCTGCCATGGCGGTCGGTGAAACGCCCGTTCGCGATTCCGTTTGGAAGTTGATGGGATCATAGGATTGGGGTCGAGCCCGACCACGCTCCACGTCCATCACGCGCCGGCTCGTGGAGGCGTCGACACGATCGTTCTCCATCCACATCGATCCTCGTGCGACTTTGCCTCGCGGTGTTTCGCGCGGTCTCGGCGACGCAGTCGTCGGCGGCGCGAGCCAAGTAGGGTGGGGAGCCGCCGGACGGCGTGAACCAAGGTACGGGCACCGTCCGTTGTCGCAGATCGCGCGTGGCGATCGTCGTGCCGGAGCTCGCCTCTCCTCGGAGGAGACACTCGGCGGCGACGTCAGACATGGATGCGGGCCGAGGCGCGCCGTCTGGTGCATGGGTCCGGGCTCGCGTGTCCGGCGGTCCCCCGTGGATCTTCACGTCCTCTCGGTCACGCGGCTTTGCGTCCGGGCTTCGAGTTGGTCGCGGGTGCACGTGTCGACCGAAGTCGCCACACGCCCCGTCCGACATTCTCGATCGCCGGATCCCTCTGCACGATCTGCCTGACCTTGGCCTGCCAGTGGGGTCGCTGCGCCGTGAGGGTGGGCGCGAGCCTCTTCACCGCGGCGTACAGGGCCGTGAGGTCGGCCTCGCCGTCGAGGTTCTGAAGTGCGCTCTCCACGATGCTGCGCCACTCGGGCCGAGCTGGCGTGTGCTTCGAATCGTTCGCGATGGAGTTCTTCGTCATATAGGTGATGGGATCGAGCCCGCCCATGCCCTCGACGACGTCCTCGCGTCGGTCCGCGCCTTGGTGCCGGTCTGCCGTGAAGCATCCAGTGAGATCCGTGCAGGGAGCGGCGGGGGCGTTTCATCCCGTCGGAGCTCACAAACTCGGCGGACTCGGCGGCGTCGCAGGTTCCTCGGGAGCCTCCACCCCTCAAGCCGGCGCACGCCCATACTCGAGGTTCACTTTCCGAAGCGGATTTCTACAGGTGACGCCGCCGACCGAGTGTGCGATCGTCTCCATTAATGGCAGCGACCCGCCGCCGCGCATACGCTGAGCGGATCACCGGCGTTTCACTCGCTGGTTACCGCGTCTTTCGAGAACGGGTCGATATCGCCTTCGGCGACGTGACGATCCTCGCTGGACCGAACAGTGGCGGGAAGTCGAGCGCAATGCATCCGCTGCTGCTCATGAAGCAGTCACTCGATGCGCCGGTCGCGCCCCCGGGATTCAAGCTTGATGGCGACCACGTTTTCGCCGAGTCCGCAAGGGACTTGATCGCGCGCGGCTCGAATGGGGTTCGCTTTGAAATTCGCACTAGCCGCCAGCGCGCGCTGGAGATCGAGGCGGCGCCGACGGCCGATGGGACATTTGAAACCATCGAAATGGTGGCGCGAGGGCCAATCGGGCGTCCCACACGACTGCGGGCCGGGAAGCGCTGGCAGAACCGGCAGCTGAAGCCGTATCGGTTCATGCTTGGAATCGAGGATCTTCATCGACCCGGACTTCGAGTGCCCGATGCAGCCGCCGCCGTCGTGCGCCTGCTGACGGCAATTCTTCATGTCCCCGCCTTCCGCATTCCGCGTCGTGAGCATCCGGCAGGCCAACTTGCAGACACGCTACCGGGACCTTTTGACCAGTATGTCGCGAGCGTTGTTCTCGGATGGCAGGACAGTAAAGCCGAGGACGACAGGGTCGCACTCAAGGCCGTGGGTGCCGAGCTCCTCGAGCTAGGGTTGACTTGGGCGGTCAAGGCGCGGCGCCGCACCGGCGCGAGTCTGGAGCTCCTTGTTGGGCGCCTGCCCCACGCCGTGCAGGGTGGCGGGAAGGACTTCGTAAACATCGCGGACGTCGGCGTGGGCGTGTCCCAGGTCTTGCCCTTTCTTGTCGCGCTCCGCCTCGCCAAACCGGGGCAGTTGGTATACGTGGAACAGCCCGAGCTTCACTTGCATCCCCGAGCGCAAGTGATGCTGGCAGGAATCGTCGCCCGCGCGGTCACGAGTCGGGGGGTCCGCGTAGTCGCAGAGACCCATAGTTCGCTTTTCATTCGGGGCGTGCAGACATCGATCGCTCGCGGCGATTTCGGTCCGCGCAGCGTCTGGGTGCACTGGTTCCAGCGACAAGATGACGGAACCGCCAAAGTCACGAGCATTAAGCCCGCTGCCGACGGCTCGCTTGGAGACTTCCCCCAGGATTTCGACGACGTGGAGATCAGCGCGCTCAACGCGTATGCCGATGCCGCCGAGGAGGCGGTGTCGTGAGCGCAGCGTTGCGGCGCGCGACCCGCGCTGTCGAGAAGAGTCGAGTCGTCGTCGATACGAACGTCCTTCGGTCCATGGGCAACGAGGACGCACAGGTGCCTATCTCGCGCCTTGCGCGTCAAGCGCTTGATACAATTCGAACGGGCAGAATCAAGGTCGTCTACTCGCCTGAAATCGCGGCGGAATGGCGGCGGATGGCGAGATCGCGTCATGCATCGCAGTGGCGCGCCGCGATGACGACCGCACGACTCTGGGACCGGCAGGAAGACCTCCCACACGAAGGGCTCCGTCTGGCTCGCAATCGGGTAACGCTAACGCGGGTGCAGGCGAACGCAATCGACGAGGACCTTCACATTATTCACGCAGCGCTCAATACGGATCGCGCGGTGCTCTCGCACGATCACGAGGTACGCGATGCGCTCCGCATCGTGGCGGTGAGGCTTGCTTCGCTGCGAACCACCGATTGGGTCAGTCTCCTCGAACAGGGAGTAGCCGCGATTGAATGGCTAAAGGCCGGCGCTCCCCGGGGACAAGCTCCGATTGGGACAGACTCATAAAGGTGGGCGACTGCGGCGAGCGGCGACTCGCGACGTTCTCGGTCGCCACCTACACAAGCGGATTCCTGATCGCGAGCCCGCACCGGTCGCAGCCGATGTGCCCGCAAGTGCTGCCACATGTCGGGCAAGCCTGGAACGCCCACCCGGCGAAGAGCCCACCGCACCCACGGCATTCCCACACGCCGCGAAGATCCGAGCGATGCCCGCGAACGCAGCGCGCGTGGCGATCGAACAGGACGCGCAGGGCGAGGAGCCCGCGCACATTCGCTTCCGCCTTTCGGACGCCAGCGCGGAGCACTGCCAGGGCAAGCCACGGCAGGACGAGCGCCCACCAGAGCACGCGGACCGCGATGCGAAATGCGAGTCGAACGTAGTTCCACATGATCGTCACCCCAGGTGTGGACGTCGTGCGCCCCGACCGCGACGTGCAGCAGGCGGGCGCTCCGAGATCATCGGTGCCGCCCCTTCCCGTACCGGAGCCGTGCCCACCGTTTCGTCGTCACGCGCGTGCGCGGTCGGCTGCACCGTCGACGCGAAGGCCACCTCGTCCTCAACGGGCACGCCCGTCGTCGGCGTCGTGCCGGTCTCGCGCTGCGTCGCCGTCACGGTCGGCGCGGGCCGCCCCCTGAGCTCGTCGTGTGGCGCGGTTAGCACGCCGCGCGAGATCGCGGCAGCAAGTTCTGGCGGAAGCCCTCCGGCGTCGCGGCGCGCGCGCTCGATCGAGATTGCGGGCGACTGCGCGAGCAGCGCCCGGTACGGTCGCCGCCGATTCCAGAACCAGAACGTTCGGCCTGGCATGCTCGGCACCGTCTCGACGATGCGGCGGCGCTCGTCGCTCTCCGAAAGCATCACGCGTGGCGTGCGTGGATCGCTTGAGGCGTGAGCGTCCCGCGGCACTCGCCCCGTGACCGGGAAGATGTAGTCGAGGGCCCTCGCGTCCTCCTCGTTCGCGCGGAAGAGGAGCTGATAGTTGGTGTTCGTCTTGATGATGCGCAGGAGGGTGCTCGACGCCGCTTCCACCTGCGCCGTCTGCTGGCAGAGCATCCAGAGGAACGCCTTCTGCGAGCGCGCCTTCGTGAGGATCGCCTCGAAGTCGCCCGCGACCTCGGGGGACAATAGCGACTGGAACTCGTCCGCGATGATGGTCACCGGCCGCGTGCCGCGACCGACACGTCGTGCAAAGACCGCGCGTACGAGCTTCGTGAAGATCACGGAGCCGAGAAAGGTCGCGAGCTCGCGGATGCCAGCAGGCGCCCCTCCGAGATCGATGATCGTGATCGCATCGTCGATGAGGCGGTCGAAGCGGATCATGCCGGGCGCCGCAAGCATGTCCCTGAGTGATGGGTGCATGAGAAGCGTGTCGAGCCGAGAGAGCAGGGAAACGAGCGAGCCGGACCGTTCCCTCGGGAATCGGTTCGCGAAGTACGCTCGCACTTCAGGAAGCGTCGTGCGCTCGACTGCCGCGCGAAGGCGCTCAGGCTCGGACAGCAGCCCGGGAACGTCGGGGAGCGCGAGCCCAACGTCGATTGCGAGCAGGATCGCGTACGTGAGAATCGTGGTCTGCAACACGCCGAGGTCACGACCGAGCGTGTGACCGAAGGACGATGCGACATCGCGTGCCTGCAGCTCGATCGGCAACGACCGATCACGTGCGAGCACCTGGAAGGGCGGCACAGCATCCCGATCGAACGGCGCGATGACGGCGATGCGTCGGGCCAGATCCCGTGCGCGCTCGTCGGGGAGCGAAGCCACGAGCGCGGGCAGCCAGACCTTGCGCAAGTCGCTCGCGAGCTCGCCCTTCATGTCGAGGACGACGACACCCGACGGACGATGGCGGAGGAGCTGCAGGAGCGCAGAGACGGCCCAGTACGACTTGCCCGAGCCGGTTGCGCCCGTCACGAGCCAGTGCCCGCCCTCGCGGACCTCCCCCTCGCCAAGCTGCAGCGTGAAAGGCCGTCCGGTGGCGGCGATCGCCTTGCCGAGCACGATCGCGTACTCGCCGTCGAAGAGGAGACACTCCGTGTCGAAGGCCGGGCGCTCGAGCACGGCGCGCGCGGCCGCGCGTTCCTGAGCCTCCTGGCCGTCGACGAGCGCGAGGGCATCCCTCTGGTCGTCGACGAGCACCGATCGAAGCCACGAAAGCACGCTCATGGCTCGTCGTCCTCCTCGTGCACAGGCAGCGGCGCGATGCGCTGGCGACCCACGCGCCGAACGCGTTCACGCTCGGCGTCGGGCTCGAACGGCAGGAAGCCGCGAGGCCACCTGGCCCGATACAGCACGTATCCGATGAGGAGAAACACGATCGCGGTGATCACGGCTCATCTCCTGTGTCGAGATCCAGATCAGCCGTCGACGCCCCTGGCGCGAGGTGGCAGACGCAGTCGTCCTTCCGGACCGCGCGCGCCCACACGGTCTCGAAGGGCTCGCGCCAGATCCAGCCTGCCCGGTTGCCGACGAGGAGCACCGATCGCGTCGGATCGACGAACTCCGCGAACCGCGCGTCATGCGGCGCGAGCAGGAGCGCGAGCCCGATCTTCGTAGCCCGCACCGTCACCGCGAGGATATCGACACCGAGCGCGGGCTCGGCCGCGAGCTGTCCGGTCGCGACGCCGTAGTCGGTCTTCCCGCGCGGCGGCGCATTCGCACCTCGCACGGCGCCAAGGACGCAGGCGTAGCAGGGGGTCTCGTCGGGCCGGGTCCAGAGCACCTCACCGCCGACGCCCTCGGCGTACACCCCCGCGAAGACCGCGGGCTTCCGATGGTACGAGAGCGCGCCGAGCCGCGCCTGCGTCGGGGGATGGTCGGTCGTGGCGACGACGAGATCCGAACGTTCGATCTCGGCGGAGAGCGCGTCGTCGTCGACGTCCACGAGGCTCTCGTCTCGCGCGTCGATATCGACGCTCTCGCGGATCGCGCGCAGGTGCTTCGCGAGCACGTGAACCTTGGGCGCCCCCACATCGGCTGCGACGTACACCGTCCGGCAGAGGTTCGATGCGGAGACGACATCGGGGTCGAAGATGGTCACGTGCTCGACGCCCGAGCGGACGAGCAGCATCGCGAGGGCACTGCCGACCGAGCCCGCGCCGACAAGGAGCACGCGCTTGGTCTCGAGAACTGCCGGATCAAACAGCGAACGGTGACGCGAATGGAAGTCGTTCATCGGACGCCCCCGTGTGGTTGGGGTTCAGGACGCGAAGCAGCCAGCGCGCGAGGCGGCGCGAGAGCTTGCGGCGCAGGCGCGTGTCTTCGCGCTTCAGACGGCCGATCACGGCCTCGGCCTGCGACGCGACCACCGCGAGTTCGCGGAGGCTCGACCACCGGTCGGTCTCCGGAAGCTCCGCGTGCGGCACGGCATACGGGCCGGGCTCGTTCGCGATGAGCCCACCCTCGGGCACGACGACGTCGGGCGGCGAGAGCGGGTACTCGGGCGGCAGCGCGAGCACGAAGTGGATGTCAGCCTTCGAGACGAGGAGCGCGACCCCGTCACGAACCGCGGAGCGGGTGACGTTCCACCCTGTCGTGCCCAGCGCCTCGATGTCTCGCTCGATTCGCGCGCTCGCCGGACCGCGCGCCTCGTCGTGCTCGAGCCTTCGACCGGAAGCCGCGTCCACTGGCGATAGCGGCGCTATCGACGTTGCGACGACGAGCGGCGGCACCTCGATCCGGTCACTCCCACGCCGCACGCAAAACATGCGCGTGTCTAGCCCGCGCTTCGTGCGCACGGAGAGGGGAAGGAGAATCTCGTCCACGCCCCAGTCGGTATCGCCGAGCATCCGCTTCACCGCGCGAAGATCGACGGAGGAGAGCTGGCTTACACCCTTCGGGTGCACGTGCCAGACGCCGAGGAACCGGAATCCTTCGTCCTCGGCGGCCGCGAGGAGCGGCTGGAGGTGCGCGACGTCCAGCTCGTAGCTCGCGAACGTGCGCCGGGCGGAGGGACCCGAGGGGATGAGGCGCGTGACGATCCCGCGCTCAGGGCCGACGATGATCCCGCCGGTCTCGCCGTCGCATGTCGCCGCCTCCGCGCGCATGGCGTCGAGCACGTCGACGCCGATGCGCACCTCGTCCGAGCCTGCGCCGAAGATCTCGGGCTTCAGCTTGGTGCGGGGACGGGCCTCGCCGTCGCGCTCTCGCTCGTGCTCTTCGTTTCGCGCGGCTTCGTTCTCGTCCTCGATCTCGCCGGACGGGGTGACGTAGACGCTGCGGGAGCTTCGGATGTCGTCGAGCAGGCGGTTGATGTCGCGGGCCATCGTGATTCCTTTCAGGTTCGAGCTGGTGGACGTGATTGGTGAGCGACCGAGATCTGTTTCGGGCGAGCGAGACCGAGAGAAGGGCGAGCGTCCTCAAGGCGTACTCTGCTATGCGTCCCAGCGGGGCATCGCGGTGTGTTCTGCAGCGACTCGACGGCTCGCTACTCG
>JAJXTK010000134.1 GCA_021783935.1 Myxococcales bacterium
ATCCAGTTGATGAGCACGCAGCTCGGGAAGCCCCAGCCGTTGAAGTCCTCGGTCTGCGCGACCCAGCGCTGGGTGACGTCCATGTAGCCGTTGGCGAGGTCGAAGACCGGCGCCTCGGGGCTGTTCAGATCCGTCTGGTAGTACGCCGGAGAGTCCCACTTCAGCTCGCCGAAGATCTCCGGGAACCAGAGGTACTCGAAGTTCGGGTCGCTGATCAGGTTACGCGACCAGTCGACGCGCATGTACGCGCGGTCGTACCAGACGTGGTCGACCGTGTTCTCGGTGAGGACGTTGTATTCCTCGCCGGTCGTGTTGTTGTAGGCCCGCTCCACGTCGAACTGCGACTGGATCGCGAACACCGCCACGATCTGGCCGCTGTTCTTGGTCGGGTCGGCGCCCGCGCCGTCGGAGCCCGAGACGTACTCGTACGAGAGGCGTGCAATCAGGTAGTGCTCCTGAATGTCCCAGCGGATGCGCTGCATCTCGTCCTGCATCCCGACGAACGCGAACGGATTGCTCTTGCGAGTGTCCGTGATCGTCTGGCGCATGTACCACTCCGTCGGATTCGACGGATCGGCGCCAATCAGGTCGCTCTTGCGGATATAGCCGACCTGGACCTGATTGATCGTCGGCTGCTCGCCCGCGCAGCCTGCCGTCGCCCCGCTACCCAATGCCAGCAGGGCCACCGTCGCCGCGAGCCCGAGCCGGTTCCACAACTTGCGCATAGTGCCTCCTCTGAGACCAACGAAGTCTTTGCCTGTGCCTCGGCGCGGAGCGCTCGGCTCGTCGCGCCAGGTCGGCCCCTCGGGGCGGCGCGCTCGATCGCGCCGCCGCCCGAGGAGCCGGTTCGATCAGCAGGTCTCCCCGCGGCCGCAGGGGCCGAATCCGAGGATGTACAGCAGCTGGCGAGTGTCGTTCATGAAGCCGACGAAGTCGCGCAGCGCCTGGGCCGCGACCGGGTCCTTCACGTCCGCCGCGGTCACGACGTGCGTGCCCGAGGTATCGGTGACGGTCGGCCGCCAGTCCGGGCCGTACTTGGCGCGCAGTTGCGTCGCCGAACCCGGGTAGTTCTCGGTGTCGACGCCGTACGCCGCGACGAGCAGCTCGTTCGCGTGCTCGATCATGCGAGCGCCGATGCCGATGTCGACCCACTTGCCGTTGAGCTGCTCGGCGCCGAACGAACGCCCCGACCACTGCGTGCCCTCGACCGGGTCGTAGAAGGCGAGCTTCTCCGAGTCGGGGATGCTGATGGCCTCGGGGCCGCCCTCGATCCAGATGCGCGTGCGGTTGATGAGCTCCATGTTCGAGTTGATCGGCTCGAAGAGCAGCATCAGGTACATCGCGGGCAGCTGCGCCCGGAACCCGAACATCGGGTCGATCACCTTGGCGCCCGCCGGACGAGCGATCGGCTTCACCGAGCCGTCGGCGTTGCGGTCGTCCCAGAGGTGCAGCTGGCTGATGGGCGTGTAGCCCGTCACCGGATCGACCGCGGCGCTCGGGTCGATGTACGGCGCGACCGAGTCCCAGTCGTTCGCCATCGCGCCTGCGATCAGGCGGTCGAAGGCGCGCGGCACCGCGTCACGGAAGTTGAACATGACGTTGCGGCCGTCGAGGTAGGTCTGGCGCGCGATGGTCGAGAGCTGCGGACGCGAGTCGGTGAGTGCGATCGCCGCGTAAGGCTTCTCGAGGAAGGTCCCCGACCGCTGGATGTAGGCCTGGTAGTCGTAGCCCTTGGTCAGGTCGTATTGGTTGTCGACGTAGCGCGCGTCGCCGACGCCGACGTCGAACAGCCCCTTGCAGACGTTCTTCGACGTGTCGCAGGTGAAGGCGGTCGGGCAGTCGCTGTTGGTGTGACAGCTCGCCGGCAGGGCCGCGGGGACGCCGTAGAGAGTGTTCATCTGGCCCGCCGACGGCGCCGCCGCGTACGCGCCCGGCTGCGGCCGAAGCATCGCGTTGGTCATGCCGTCGAAGAGCATCGTCACGGCGAGCGCCCGCGCGGTGGTCTCCGCGTCCTGGCCGGCCGCCGACGGATCGAAGGTCGAGCCGTTGCGGACGGCGTCCGAGAGCGCGTTCCACTGCAGCTCCTGGATGCGGCCGAAGAAGCGCGCTTCCATGCCACGACCCGCGCCGAGGACGTTCGCCTCGCGCTTGTTCTTCCGGAAGAAGTAGTCGAGGTAGTAGAGGTCGTAGCGCTCGAGCTCGTCGCGGGTGATCTCGTAGAAGTCCGCGCCGTCGTCGTAGTAGTACTCGTGCACGTAGAAGTCGGTGCCGTCACCGACCTTGTAGGGCCAGCGCACGCGCTTCGCCCCAGCCGCCTCGCGCCCCTTGAACGCCACGAGCTCGAAGCCCGCGCCGTCGTTGTAGACGACCGTGTCGGCCATGTCGCGCACCAGGACGTGGTCGCGGTGGGGAATCTGGCAGACGAGGCCCATCGCGCCGAAGCCGCGCTCCTTCTCCGCCGCGGTCTGCGGGCGGCAGCGCCCCGGATCGAACAGGTTCAGGTTGCGCGCGACGTCGGTGTAGTGCTGGTAGTTGCCGCCCACCAGCCAACGCTCGCTGTTCTGCATCGGCAGCGTCCAGAGGAACTGACTGCGCTGCGCGGCCGACACGATGCTGTTCGAGTAGTCGTCGAAGGTCTCGACCACGCGACCGTAGATGTACTTCGCGGCCATCGTGTCGTACGGCGCGAGGCGCGCCGCGTAGACGCTGTCGAACTTGTAGTCCATGACCGACGCGACCGCGTAGTCGTTGATCGAGTCGTGGGCCTCGGTGGGGTTCTGGCCGTTGATCGGCGCGCCGAGCTCGTCTGGCGTGATCGGATCGATCCAGCGCGGACCGACGCAGTTGTCGGGGTCGGTCGGCGCGCGCGGCGCGGCGCACGGGGCCATCTTCGACTTGTCGGCGTGGGCGCGGAGGGTCCAGTACTCGGGGTAGTAGTTCGGCGAGTCCCACGAGCCGGAGAAGTCGTGCTCGAGGCTCACGAGGTGCCCCATCTCGTGGAGGATCGTGAACTCGTACATCGGCTGCAGCAGCTCTTGGTAGATGAGCTTGCCGCGCACCACACGGTCGATCTGCTGCCCGGAGACCCCCGCGGCGATGGCCATGGGGCCGCTCGCCACCGCGCCATCCGGGTAGCGCGCCTTGTACTTCGCGCCGACGCCGGCCAGCCACTCGAAGCGCAGACCCATCTCATCGATCTTGAGCGCGCAGTAGCCGCCGTTGCTCAGCTTCGGATGGTCCTCGTGGGCGAAGTCGTTCGCCGCGTCGATGCCGCCGCCGCGCAGCGGCGAGTACGCATCGAGCCCGGCCTTGGTGCCCGTCCAGCCCGGGTCCGCGCCCGCCGTCTGCATCCACTGCGTGTTGGCGACGTTGGCCTCGAGGTTCGCGCTCTGGATCGCCTGGACCTTCGCCGCGAGCTTCGCGTCGTGCTCCGCCGCGCCGCCGAAGCCGGGCACGCCGAGGGAGCCTTGCTGCGCGAGGAACTTCGTGTTCGCCGCGGAGCGCTGGGCGTCGGACATCGAGGCGCTGAGCTTCGGCATGCCGAGGCGCGCGCGAATGCCGGGGAGGTCGACGGCCGCGACGCGAGCCTGAACCTCCTGCGGGCTCAGACCGAGGTCGCTCGGCCCCCTCTTCAGCGACGTGGTGAGCGCGTCGAGGGCCGGATCCCGCGTCGGGTCGTTGGCCATCGTGTTGATCGGGTCTTCGGAGTAGACGGTCGACGCCCAGCCCGCGGCGTACTCGGACGGGAGCACATCGCCGTTGATCAGCTGGATGTAGTCGCGGAAGCGCGCCGTGTACGTCTCGAGGCTCGCGCCGAAGAAGTTGACGATCGAGCCGACCTCCTCGCCCGTGAGCGGGTCGCCGCCGGGGACGACGACGCCGAGCGGACGCTCCCACGACGGGTTGTTCCACCACGCGATCATGTGGTGGCGGATGTCGCCCTTGCGCACGGCCGTGCCGACCGGGCCGCAGCTCTGGTCGTCGCCGGCGACCACGGGGTTGTGGCAGACGACGACCGCCGGACCGTTGCTCGCGTTGGCGACGTCGGGCACCTTCGGGTCGATGGTCGCCGTCGTGAACCACTTGCCGTGGCAGGTCGCGCGGTCGGTGCCGGCGCGGCGACACTCTGCCTCGCGCGCGTAGGCGATGCCGTTCATGAACGCCGTGTTCCACTGGCCGACGGCGTCGGCCGTCGTGCCGTAGAGGCTCGGCGGCAGCTCGGGGTCGACGAACCAGGTGACCGGGCGCACGGTGCGCTGCTCCATCGGAATGGTGCAGAGCTTCACGTTCATGTCGCAGGTCGAGTTGCCGTTGACCGCTGCGCCGCAGGCCGCGTCGCCGTTCGCCTTGTTGTTGTCCTGACCGCAGACGTCGGCGGTGTGGCTCTTCTGCCAGAGGTTGTAGCGCTGGATGTACGTGTGCCAGGTCTGGTCGACGACGCCGTACTCGCGATCGTAGCCGCTGCGCTGCAGGTTGATCGTGCCGACGACGTCGGTGTCGGCCGGGGTGACCTCAGCGACCTCGTAGTCGGTCGCCTGATCGCCCATCGGGACCTTCACGAACGACGAGCGGATCGTGACTTCCTGGTCGGTGCAGGGGTCGGTGCCCGACGAGTACGCGCTCGGATACTGCCGCTGGTTGATGAGCAGGCAGTAGGGGACCTCATAGCCGTAGTAGTCGAACGTCGCCGGGTGGGCGAGCCACTTGGCCGTGATCTCGAGGTAGCCGCTGGGGAGCTCCTCGAGGTGCGAGGCGAGCGGCTTGTGCGGGTCGTTCTCGTAGAAGGGCACCGGCTCCATCTGGAGCTCGCCGGAGAACTTCTCGAAGAAGTAGATCGAGTTCGGGTCGTTGATGACGTTCGTCGACCAGTCGACGCGCATGAAGTCGCGGTCGTACCAGCGGCGGTCCGTCGCGTTCTCGACGAGGACGTTCAACGTCTCGCCGGTGACCGGGTTGTAGTCGTTGCGGATGTCGAAGTGGCTGGTGATCGGCCACACGGCCACGACCGCGCCGTTGTTCGTGGTGCCCGCGGGGCCGCCGTGCCCGTCGCTGTTCGCGATGTAGTCGTACGCGTCACGCGCGTAGAGGTAGTTCTCGGTGATCTCGAAGCGGATGCGACGGGTCATGTCCTGCAGGCCGTCGCTGAACCACGGGTTGGTCCGCTGAACCTGCAGGATGAGGTTGCGCATGTACCACTCGGGCGCGGCCTTCCCGTTGTGGAAGTCCCCGACGAGATCCGACTTGCGGATCGCGTCGGCCTGGACGCGGTTGATGAGCGGGCGCTCCGACTGGCAGCCGACGCTTCCGACCCCGAGCCCCGCGATCGACACCCAACCCGCGATCGCAGCGAGGCCGAGCCTCCTGAACCATGCGCTTCGCATCCCGACGCCTCCTTCGAACCCAACAGCACGCAGACGAACGACCGCACGCCGAGCGGGCGGCACGCGCCGCGCGGATCTCGACGTTGGGGCTCGCCCCGAGCAGCTTCCGTGCCAAATTGGGGACTGGCCGAATCCTCAGTGGTTGGGGCGGAACACACGCAGGACAGCAGGGCGTCGTTAGCAATGTGACGCCGAGCGGACGGGGGGGGCACGTCGGGCTTCGCACGCCCCGGTTCAGCCTCCAGCAGAACGATGCAGAAGCACTGAAACGCCCCCAAATAGCGCTTGACGGTCTCTACGATTTTCCCTTCGGAAGCGCTCGCCTTGACGGAGGTGTAACGAGCCTCTAGGACTGACGCATCCAACTCTTACGCGGACGTAAGGGTCAGAGATGTCGTCGCACCACCTTCCCATCGCCAAGCTCGATCCGGCGCTCCTTCCGCCGGAAGCACCGCCGCCCCAACCCGGGGTGCCGGAGCGCCTCGTCCAGGTCGGTGACCTCGCCCGCGAGACCGGCAAGACGGTGCGTGCGCTTCACCTCTATGAAGAGCTCGGGCTGCTCAAGCCGCACGCGCGCTCGAAGGGGCGCTTCCGGCTCTACGGCCCCGACGCGCTGGTTCGCGTGCGCTGGATCTCGAAGCTCCAGGAAATGGGGCTCTCGCTCGCCGAGATCACCGAGCTCGTGCGCGGATGGGAGGCGAGCCAGAACGCGCCCTCGGCGATGACGAACGTCCGTCGCGTCTTCGAGTCGCGACTCCTCCAGGCCCGAGAGCAGCTCAGACGGTTGCGCGAGCTCGAGTCGGAGCTCGTCGCTTCGCTCGTGTACCTCGACGTCTGCGAGGCGTGCGATCCGAAGCGAGTGACCTCTCAGTGCTGCGGCTGCGAGCTGCACGAGCACTCCCACGAGGCCGCGCCGGAGCTCGTGCGCGGCGTCCACTCCGGCTGATCACGAAAGAGCGAGACGATGAAGCTTCCCATCTACATGGACTACCACGCGACGACGCCCCTGGACCCGCGCGTCCTCGACGCGATGCTGCCGTACTTCACCGAGAAGTTCGGCAACGCCGCGAGCCGCAGCCACTCGTTCGGCTGGACGGCGGAGGCCGCGGTCGAGACGGCGCGCGAGGAGGTCGCGCGCTTCATCGGGGCCGTCGAGGAGCGCTCGAAGCAGCCCGACGCGAAGTCCATCGTCTTCACCTCGGGCGCGACCGAGAGCGACAACCTCGCGCTCAAGGGGGTCGCCGAGTTCTACAAGGACAAGGGCAACCACATCATCACGACGAAGATCGAGCACAAAGCGATCCTCGACACGTGCAAGCGCCTCGAGAAGGAGGGGTACGAGGTCACCTACCTCGACGTCGACGCCAAGGGGCTCGTCGACCCCGCCGCCGTCGAGCGCGCCATCGGCCCGAAGACGATCCTCGTGAGCGTGATGCTCGCGAACAACGAGATCGGCACCGTGCAGCCCATCGCCGAGATCGGCAGGATCACGCGCGCGAAGGGGGTGCTCTTGCACACCGACGCGGTGCAGGGGCTCGGCAAGGTCGACTTCGACGTCAACGCGATGAACGTCGACCTCGCGTCGCTCACCGCGCACAAAATCTACGGGCCCAAGGGGATCGGCGCGCTGTACGTGCGGCGCAGCCGCCCCCGCGTGCGGCTGGTCGCCCAGATGGACGGCGGCGGTCACGAGCGCGGCATGCGCTCTGGCACCCTCAACGTCCCCGGGATCATCGGGTTCGCCAAGGCGTGCGAGATCATGCGGCTCGAGGGGAGGGCCGAGGCCGAGCGGCTGCGCGCGCTGCGCGATCGGCTGAGCCAATCGATCACCTCGAGGCTCGACGAGGTGCACCTCAACGGGCACGCCGAGCGACGCCTCCCCGGCAACCTCAACCTCTCGTTCGCGTTCGTCGAGGGGGAGGCGATGATGATGGCGATCAAGGACGTCGCGGTCTCGAGCGGCTCCGCGTGCACGAGCGCCTCCTTGGAGCCGAGCTACGTGCTGCGCGCGCTCGGCGTGGGCGAGGAGCTCGCGCACTCGTCCATCCGCTTCGGCCTCGGCCGCTTCACCACCGAGGAGGAGGTCGATTTCGTCGCCGACCTCGTCGTCGACAAGGTCCGAAAGCTCCGCGAGATGAGCCCGCTCTACGAGATGCACAAGGAGGGGATCGACCTCGCCAGCGTGCAGTGGGCCGCTCACTGAACCGCAGTGGACCCAGTCCACGGACGTGCAAGAGCACGGACATGGTCCGGCTCTCCGGACCTGTTCCGGGCGCATTGATGCCGACTCTCGAAAGGCCGCTCCGATGTCCTACAGCAACAAAGTGATCGACCACTACGAGAACCCGCGCAACGTCGGGACGCTCGACAAGAACGACGAGTCGGTGGGCACGGGCCTCGTGGGCGCGCCTGCCTGCGGCGACGTCATGCGCCTGCAGATCAAGGTGGGCGACGACGGCGTCATCACCGACGCCAAGTTCAAGACGTTCGGGTGCGGCTCGGCGATCGCGTCCTCGTCACTCGCGACCGAGTGGCTCAAGGGGAAATCGCTCGAGGAGGCCGAGGAGATCAAGAACACCGCGATCGTGGAGGAGCTGAACCTCCCGCCGGTGAAGATCCACTGCTCGGTGCTCGCCGAGGACGCGATCAAGTCGGCCATCGCCGACTATCGCGCCAAGCAGGCCACGAGGAAGGCCACGGAGCAGTAGAGCGGGACGAAGCGCACGCGCGGGGGCGCCCACAGGACGTCATGACGATGGAAGAGAAGATGGAAGCTCAAGTCGAGAACGCGGCCGGCGCCGCCGCCCCAGCCCCTGCGCGCTCGCTGTCGTTGGAGATCACCGACAAGGCCGCCGCGATGGCCAAAAAGCAGCTCGACAAGCGCGCCGTGCCGGGGACGATGATCAGGCTCGGCATTCGCGGCGCGGGGTGCTCGGGCTACACGTACGTCATCGAGTTCGAGGACGCGGCGCCGCGCGAGCGCGATCGCGTGTTCGAGAAGGACGGCGTGAGGTTCGTCGTCGACAAGAAGTCGCTGCTCTACCTCGCGGGCACGATCCTCGACTGGGAGCAGACGCTCATGCACCAGGGGTTCAAGTTCAAGAACCCCAACGAGAAGAGCACCTGCGGGTGCGGGCACTCGTTCCAGATCTGATCCGCGGACCCAGGAGAGATTGAACAGGAAGGATCCAAGGCAAGAAGGTCGACCGCCCCCGAGCCTCCCCTCCTTGCCTTCTTCCCTCCCTCTTGCCTCTCTCCGTCTCTTCGCCGCCCCGAGGCCCGCCGTCATGCTCGATCCGTTCGCCACGCTCGGTCTGCCTCGCCGCTTCGCGCTCGACCCGAAGCAGCTCGAGGGGCGGCACCGCGAGCTGTCGAAGGCGCTGCACCCGGATCGCTACGCGGCGGCGGGCTCGGGCGAGCGGAGGCTCGCGCTCTCCAAGGCCATAGAGGTCAACGAAGCGCATCGGATCCTGCGCGATCCCGTGCGGCGCGCCGAGGCCGTCCTGAAGCTCTCGGGGCTCGAGGCGGAGGTGGGCGAGACGCGCGAGCCGAAGCCCGACGGCGCCTTCCTGATGGAGGTCCTCGAGGCGCGCGAGGCGCTCGACGAGGCCAAGGCGAGCAGGTCGCCGGCGCGGATCTCCTCGGTGGTGTCCGACGCGCGGGCGCAGCACGCGGCGGCGCTGGGGACGCTCGGCGCGGCCATCGACGGCGCGCTCGGCCACGCCGTCGATCTCGAGTCGCTGCGCAAGGCCATCCCCCTCCTCGGCCGGCTGCGCTACGCCACGCGCCTCTTGGACGAGGCAGTCGCCGCCGAGGACGAGCTCGCAGGGCTCTGAGCCGAGCGCGCCCGCGAGCCGGACCACCACCATGCTCTTCGAAATCTTCGACCCCAAGGCGCGACCGCGCCCCATCGGCATCGACCTCGGGACCACCAACTCGCTCGTCGCGTTCGTGCGCGACGGCCGGCCGGTGTGCGTGACCGACTGCAACGGCAAGGCGCTCTTGCCGAGCGTCGTCTACTACGCCGAGCAAGGGGTCGTCGTCGGCGAGCCCGCCAAGGAGACCGCGGCGGAGCACCCGCGCGAGACGATCGTCTCGGTGAAGCGCTTCATGGGGCGCGGCGCGGACGACGCCGAGACGAGGCGGCTCGGCCCCTACGAGTTCGCGGGGGCCGACGAGGCGCCGAACCGGCGCGTGGTGCACTTCAAGGTGAACCGGCAGGTCGTCACGCCCGTCGAGGTCTCGGCCGAGATCCTCCGCGCGCTGCGCGATCTCGCGAAGGACGAGCTGCGCGCGGTCGGCCCGGCGGTGATCACGGTCCCCGCGTACTTCGACGACGCGCAGCGGCAGGCGACCAAGGACGCCGGGCGGCTCGCGGGGCTCGAGGTGCTGCGCCTGCTCAACGAGCCGACCGCGGCGGCGCTCGCCTACGGCCTCGACAAGAAGCAGAACGGGCTCTTCCTCGTCTACGACCTCGGCGGCGGCACCTTCGACGTCACCGTGCTCTCGCTCGAGGACGGCGTCTTCCAGGTCAAGTCGACGGGCGGCGACAGCGCGCTCGGCGGCGACGATCTCGATCGCGCGCTCGCGCACGCGCTGCTCGCCAAGGCGGGGGTCGACGAGGCCGAGCACGCCTCGCCCGCCCTGGTGCGCACCGCGCTCGACGAGGCGCGGCGCGTGAAGCACGCGCTCACCGACGCGCCGTCGGCGGCCTTCGCGCTGGCGGAAGCGAAGGGGACGGTCACGCGCCAGGAGTTCGAGGCGCTCGTGAAGCCGATCGTCGATCGCACCGCGGCGCCGGTCCGTCGCGCGCTCCGCGACGCCGGGGTGAGCGCCGCCGATCTCGACGGCGTCATCCTGGTCGGCGGCGCGACGCGCACGCCGCTGGTGCGCCGCACCGTGCGCGAGCTGCTCGGCAAGGAGCCGCTCGCCGACATCGATCCCGATCAGGTCGTCGCGCTCGGCGCCGCGGTGCAGGCAGACCTGCTCGCCGGCGAGCAGCTCGCGAACGCGGGTGAGGATGTGCTCTTGCTCGACGTCGTGCCGCTGTCGCTCGGCATCGAGACGATGGGCGGCGTGGTCGACAAGATCATCCCGCGCAACACGACGATCCCGACCGGCGCGCGCGCGAGCTTCACCACCTACGCCGACAACCAGACGGGCTTCGAGCTCCACGTCGTGCAGGGGGAGCGCGAGCTCGCCCAGGACTGCCGCTCGCTCGCGCGCTTCACGCTCAAGGGGATCCCGCCGATGCCCGCGGGCATGGCGCGCCTCGACGTGACGTTCAAGGTCGACGCCGACGGCCTGCTCCACGTCCACGCGCTCGAGGGGGTCACGCGCATCGAGCAGTCGATCTAGGTGCGCCCGACCTACGGCCTCACCGAGGAGGAGATGGAGGACATGCTCCTCGACGCGCTCGATCACGGCGAGCAGGACATGCTGGCGAGGCGCCTCGCCGAAGCGCGCGTGGAGGCCGAGCGTGTGCTGCTCGCCACGCGCAAGAGCCTCGGGCAGGCGGGCGCGATGCTGGAGCCCGGCGAGGACGCGCGCATCGGCGCGGCGATCGCGGCGCTCGAGGCGGCGGTTGGCAGGCAGGATCCGGGCGCGATCCGCGCGCGCATCGACGATCTCGATCGGGCGACCACGCCGTTCGCCGCGAGACGGATGAACGACGCCATCGCCAAGGCGATCGCCGGACGGGCCGTCGGCGAGGTCGAGCACAAGGTCGAGCGCGCCAAGGGGGTCGACGCGCACGTCGAGCAGCACGAGAAGAACCGCGAGGGGAGGAAGGACTGATCGCATGCCGCTCGTGCGCTGGCCCAAAGAGGGCAAGGAGGTCGAGGTCCCCACGGGCACCGATCTGCGCGTCGCCGCGAAGCTCGCGCACGCGCAGCAGGGAGACTCGTGCGGCGGCAAGTGCGCCTGCTCGACGTGCCACGTCTACGTGCTCTCTGGCGCCGAGCTGCTGAGCGAGCCCGACGAGGACGAGGAGGACACGCTCGACAAGGGGTTCGACGTGCGCGCGACCTCGCGCCTCGGCTGCCAGACCAAGGTCGAGAGCGACGGCGTCGTCGAGCTCGAGATCAGCCGCGAGTCGCGCGAGTCGTTCTTCAACGAGCACCCGGACGAGGCGCCGAAGGACTGGCGACCGAAGCGCTGAGTCGGCGCGGCGCCGCTCCGGCGCTCCTGCTCAGGGTCGGGATCCCGCCCTGAGCGCGATCGTCGCTGTTACAGCCCCCATCCCCGCCCTTCCCCCGCGGTGCGGGGGAAGGGAGATCGCGTGGCGCGAACGCGCGCAGGCAACCGTGCCTCGGCGTGG
>JAJXTK010000135.1 GCA_021783935.1 Myxococcales bacterium
GGGGAGCGCCCCGTTCAAGTGCCGCGCGGGGAGCCGCTACGTGTACGTGGACGAGCACGGCGTGGTGCGCTGGTGCTCGCAGCAGCGCGGCGCGTTCGGCGTCCCCTTGGTGCGCTACGACTCGGACGAGCTCGCGCGGCAGTTCGACACCGGCAAGGCGTGCAGCGCGCAGTGCACCGTGGGTTGCGCGAGGACCAACAGCGCCTTCGACGAGTGGCGCGGGCAGGCGCTCGACCTGGTGCCCGCGCCCGCGCTCGCGCGCCGGGCGTCGTCGTCGACGAGCCGCGAAGGCGTCGAAGGTCCCGGGGACGCCCCCGTCCTCGGGCGCTACTGACAGTAGCCGAGCGTCGCGTCCACGCCGCTCGCGACCGGCGCGTACGTCTGGCAGCTCCCCGTCGAACAGGCATGCGTGGAGTTGCAGTAGGCCGAGCACTTGCCGCCCTCGCAGGTCAGCCCCGCGCCGCAGTCGGTCGACGAGGTGCAGGCCGCGCCGGCGATGCCCGAGCCCGCGAACATGCACGAGGTGCCGAGCACGAACGACTGGGGCACGTCGAGCACCGTGGTCACGCGGCAGGTGTCGGCTGCACCGCACGCGCCCGCGCCGGCGTCGGTCGAGCCGCCGAACACGTCGCAGGTCGGCATGCAGACGCCGGCCGCCGGGGCCGAGCCGACCGACACGCACATCGTGCCGGGCGCGGTGCAGTCGGAGGTCTGTTGGCAGAGCTGGCGACAGAAGCGCGTCGAGAGGCCGCTCGATCCGTAGTTCGCGCAGAACAACCCCTTGCCGCAGGTGTCGTGCCCCACGTCGGTCGGGTCGGCCGAGGCGCGCGTGCACGAGTCGCCCTCCTTGCCGCTGCCCGTGTCGGCGACGCACGCGGTCGTCAACGGAACCGACGCCCCCGCCCCCACCACGGTGCACCGGGAGCCGCTGGCGCAGTCCTGCTTCGTGACGTCGCAGCACATCGACGTCGCCCCCTTGAGCGTCTGCGCGCTCGCCGTGCCGTTGCACGAGATCGGCCCCGCGGAGCAGGCGATCGACTCCCCGCCGGCGTCCGAGCCGCCGCCCGTGCAGGTCTCGGTGAGGCCGCTGATGGGTCGAGTGACCGAATACGAGCTACCGGTGGCGGTGCCGGTGAACGCCGCGCCGCCGTTGTCGAAGAGGGTCAGCTCGCAGCCCGTCTGGCGAATGCACACCAGCGGCGGCATCTGATAGGAGGGATCGCTGCAGCTGCCGCTCGCGAAGTACACGCCGCTGAAATCGCTGCACGCGCCGCTCTCGCCGGCGTCGACGCTCGCCTCGGGGGCGTCGGAGGTCGCGCCGTCGGTGTTCGAAGAGGCGTCGGTGTTCGAAGAGGCGTCGGCGCCCGCGTTCGTAGAGCCGCTGCTGCTCGAGCAGCCGAGCGGCGAGAGCGTGGCGATCGTGAGGGCGAGGATGCGAGCGCGTGATTGCATGGCGGCGGGGTCTAGTGCCCACGCTCACCACGCGCCACGTGCATGACGCTTTTCGAACGTGACGCCCATGCGACGACCCCTCGCCTCGTAACCCACTTCGAGCCGCCACGACGTCGACCTCGCCGAGCGGTTCGAGGCGATGCCGCTCGGCGCGCGGCCGCAGCCGCCGCCCTCGGGCGCACTACTTGTTCGGCACCCCCGCGTCCGGGAACGCGCGCCTCGCGGCCTCGACGAGATCGCCGCACTGCTCCTTGCTGCGCGGCGCGAGCTCGCGCGGGTCGTGCTGGATCAGGAAGCACTGCCACGGCGTCGACTGCGTGCCGACGAGGAGGCTCTCGCCGCGCATCACGCCGTACTTCGGATCGTTCGGCTCCCACACGCCGCTCGCGGTCGAAAGGATCGCCGTCGCGCCGCCGTCGAGCGGGCGCAGCAGCGAGCGCCCCGTCGCGAGCGACGCGAGCGGCAACGAGGCGCGCACGTCGTAGACGCCGAGCAGGTCCACCACGGTCGCCTGCACGTCCTGCGAGTAGGTCCGCCGATCGGCGATCAAGCGCAGCACCGCGACCTGCGTCTCGTCGAGCGCGCGCGCCCCCGCGGCGACGAAGCCCGGGATGCGGACCTCTTCGTCGAACAGCGAGTTGATGTGGTAGAGCCCGCCGTGCTCGCGGAACTGCTCGCCGTGGTCCGACAGGAAGATCACGACGGTGTCATCCCAGCTCGGCTCCGCCTTCAGGGCGCGCAGGAACTCCGAGAGCGTGCGCTCCTGGAGCCGCACGCTGTTCCGGTAATGGTTGTGCAGCTTCTCGACGTCGTCGAACGGATCCTCCGAGTGCGGCGAGTAGGGCTGGAGCGCCGGGTCGATGCGGTAGGGCCAGTGCGTGTTCGACAGGTGCACCACCGCGAAGTACGGCGTGCCCTGCTGCGTGCCGCGCACGAAGTCGAGCGCCGCGCCGAACGCGCGCTCGTCGGGGGCGCCGACGTGCGGATCGCGCGTGTCGCCGAGCTCCATGGCGCTCGTCATCACGTCGATGCCGGCGTTCTTCACGAACGCGCCGAAGTCGTCGTAGCGGAGGTTCTGCGACGTCAGGTAGCCGGTGTGGTAGCCGACCGCCTTCGCGATCTCCCAGAGCACCGGCGCGCGGTGCGCCGTCTGGAAGTCGACGCTGGGCGGCATGCCGGTCCATAGGGTCATGCAGGCGCTGAACGTCCCCGACGACTGCGTCGTCAGTCTGCCGAGCGCGATGCGCTCGGGGAGCACCGCGTCGAGGAACGGCGCCGAGCAGGTCGGCGAGGGCTGCGAGCAGAGCGCGTCGGCGCGCACGCTCTCGGTCAAGATCACCATCACGTTGGGCCGATGGGCGGCCCGCGCCAGCGGCGGCAGCGGATCGGGCGTGCGCAGCGAGATGCCGCGACGCACCCACCCCTTGCCGCTCACGCCGTCGTGGATGGCGTGCACGACGCCGTGGATGAAGCACGTGTCGGGGGGCGCCGCCTGCAGCGAGCGGCTCTCGACGAAGTCGACCCAGAAGCAGTAGGCCGCGACGCCGAAGCCCAGAATCGGAATCACCATGGGCGCGCGCGCGAGCGTCGGGGCAGCGCGTCGGGCTGCCCGCGCGAAGCGGAGCGTGACGACGACGCCGCCGAGGATCATCGCCGCGAGCGAGCCGCCCCACGCCGTGAGCCACGCGCCGAGCGTCCCGCGCAGCGCGATGCCGAGCCGCACCGTGTCGCGCGCCATGTAGGCGTGGAAGACGCCGTGATAGAGCGCCTGCCCGCCGTACGAGAAGATCGCGAACGGCAGCACGAACAGCCCGAAGAACAGGATCAGCCCGGCCCGCGCGAGGTGGCGCCGGGCGCCGTCGCGCACCAGGAAGAGCCGCGACGAGAGCCACAGCGGCCCGCTCCAGAAGCCCGCGCTCGCGAGCGAAGAGCCGACGTAGTTCAGCGCCTCCTTCGGCGGATAGACGACGAGCGCGCGCGCCCGCAGGGTGAAATCGAGCGCGATCGCCAGCAGCGTCGGCGACAGGATGAGCAAGAGGGCACGTGGCCCTTCGCCGCCAAGCACCCGACCGAGGCTCGCGAGTCGTCCTCGCATGGAGCGGCAATGTAGCAGGGCCGGCGCGGCCGGCGCGTCCCCGCTCGCAGCCGATGAGCCGTCGTCCCGTGGTGGCCGGTGGCCGAGCGCCCCTCGCGCGCGCCGCCGTATGGGGTAGTGTCCCTCGCCGCACATGCCCCGTGACCCCTTCGGAATCGTCGGCAAGCTGGTGCGCGTCGGCACCGGCGAGTACGCGGTGCGCAGGCTCGTCGCCGAGGGGGGGTTCGGGCTCGTCTACGAGGCCGAGTGGCTCGATCGCCGGCGGCGCGTCGCGCTGAAGGTCCTCAAGCTCGGCGACGCGATCGCGGGGGGCTACGACGCCGAGGCGCGCGCGCGCTTCGAACAGGAGGCGCGGCTGCTCGTCGAGCTGCGCCACCCCGCGATCATCGAGCTGCTCGCGTTCGATCACCTCCCGTCCGCGCAGCAGGAGGCGCCCGGCGAGGCGCCGACGCCGTTCCTGGTGCTCGAGTGGATCGAGGGGGAGACGCTCGACGCGCACGTCGCCGAGCACGGCGCGCTCGCCCCGGCCGAGGCGATCGCGCTGCTGTCACCGGTCGCGCAGGCGATCTCGTTCGCGCACTCGCACGGCGTGATCCACCGCGATCTGAAGCCCGCGAACCTCTTGCTCGGACGCGCGATCGACTCGCTCGATCGGCCCGAGGTGCCGATCCGCGTGCTCGACTTCGGCGTCGCGCGCTGGACGTCGCCCGACGCGGTGCGCACCACCACGACCTCCAAGACGGGGCTGTCGATCGGCTACGCGGCCCCCGAGCAGTACGGCAAGGAGTTCGGCCCCGTCGACGGGCGCGCCGATCAGTTCGCGCTCGCCGCGATCCTCTACTTCGCCCTCACCGGCGCTTCGCCCTTCGCCGGCACGAGCCTCACCGAGGTGCTCTTCGCGACGTGCGCGGCGACCGAGCGCCCGAGCCTCACGCGCCACCGCAAGGACTACGCCGGGCCGCTCGACGACGTGATCCGCAAGGCGCTCGCGCTCCGCCCCGACGATCGCTTCGAAGACGTCGAGTCGTTCTTCCGCACCGTCGAGGAGGCGTCGCGCGCGATGGCGTCGTCGACGCCGACGCCGCGCACCGACGAATCGGCGACCGCCCCCTCGCCCGTCGGCGCCCCGCCCGCCGTCGCGACGCTGCCGTCGGCGATGCTCCCCGCGCGCGCGTCCACGAGCTCGATGGCGTTCGCGCCGACCACCCGCGCCCCTTCGGCCGACACGCTCATCGCAGCGATCGAGCGCGAGGGCGCGCAGCGAGCTCCGCGGACGCGCCCCACCGGCGACCCCTCGATTCGAACCATCCCCCTCGCGCCCGACTCGACGCCCGCCTCGCGCGCGAGCAACGGCGGCCGCGCGCTCCTGATCGTGGCGCTCGCGGCCGCCGCCGGCGCGGTCGCCTACGCGGCGATCCCCTGGCTCCAAGACGGCGGCGCCCCGGCGAGGCCGTCGACGAGCGCCAAGGGGCTGCCGTCCACGACGACGCGACCGTCGATCAGCGCCTCCGCCGCCGCGAGCGCGAGCGCGTCGTCGTCGACCGCGCCCGTCGAGGGGTGCGGCGAGATCGGCAAGGACGAGTCGTGCATCGTCGGCGGCAGCCTGCACCGCGGCCCCGACGACTGCGCTTCGCGCGGCGCCGAGCTCGATCACCGGGCCGCCTGCCCGCGGCAGACCGTCGCGATCGCGACCTTCGTCCTCGATCGCGAGGAGGTCACGCAGGCGAGGTACGCGGCGTGCGTCGCAGCCGGCAAGTGCAGCGCGGCAGTGGTCGCCGGCGTCGAGGGCGATCTGCCCGCGCGCGGCGTCCGCTTCGCCGACGCGGCCTTGTTCTGCAGGTTCGATCACGGCAAGCGGCTCCCCAGCGACGACGAATGGGAGCTCGCTGCGGCCGGCCTGGAGGGGCGCACGTTCCCTTGGGGCAACGCGAGGCCGGCGGCGACGCGCGCGGTCTTCGCGGCCGAGGACGCCCGCCGCGACGGGCCCGCGATCGTCGGCAGCGCGCCGGCCGGCGCGACGACCGACGGCGTGCTCGACCTCGCCGGCAACGTCGCCGAGTGGACGTCGACGCCCGCGCCCGCGAGCGCCCCGACGCCCGCCGACCCCGAGCCCGAGGCGATCGAAGACGTGGCGGTCGCGCACTCCGCGACGCGCCGCTGGGTGCGCGGCGGCTCGTACCGATCGAGCTGGGACCTGCTGCGAGGCTGGGCGCGCGAGGCCTACCCTGAGACGCTCCGATCGCCCGGCATCGGCTTCCGCTGCGCGCGCTCGGTCCCGCGAGCGCGCACGCCTTGACGCGCCGCCATCAGCGCCCGAGCGCGTCGAGCGCGCGCGCATAGCTCGAGGCGTAGCCGATCGCCATCGAGGTGCGCGAGTAGCGGCCCGCGTAGGCCCGCCCGCGGTCGACGAGCCGCGCGCGCAGCGCCGGATCGCCGAGCCGGACGATCGCCCGCGCCGCCCCCCCGGCGTCGTCGGGATCGACGATCTCGCCTGCATCGCCGAGCATCTCGTCCGAGCCGCTGCCGCGCGCGGCGATGACCGGGCAGCCCGCAAGCATCGCCTCGATCACCGTGAGCCCGAACCCCTCGATGCGCGAGAGGAACAGGTGCGCCCGGGCGGCGCGGTAGAGCGCGGGGAGCTCCTCGTCGGCCACGAAGCCGAGCATCTTCACGTGCGCGCCGACGCCGGCCTCGGCGATCTGGCGCCGCACCGCGCGGAGCTTCCACTCGGGCAAGCCCCCCGCCCACGCGAGCTCGACGTCCTCCACCTGACGCGCCTCGGCGAGCCCACGGAGCATGTTCGGCACGTTCTTGCGGAAGTCGCACGCGCCGACGTAGAGCAGGAAGGGGCGCGCGCCGAGGCCATGCTTGCGCACGATCGCCGCGTCGCCCGCGGAGGCGCTCGTCGCCCGCCAGCGCTCGAGGTCGACGCCGTTCGGCACGACGTCGATGCGATCGGAATCGAGGCGCAGGAAGCGGACGAGATCGTCGCGCGTCTGGCGCGAGATCGCGACGACGCGCGAGGCGGCGTGATAGCGGTGCCACTGCTTGGCGACGCCGAGCGCGAAGCCGATTCGCCAGCCGACGTAGCGGTCGGGGTAGCGGACCTCGATGCCGAGGTAATGACGCGGATCGCGCAGCGAGATGAGGTCGTGGCAGGTCGAGACGCGCGCGACCGGAAGCACGAGCGGCGTGCCGCGCATCTCGGTCATGTGCACGAGCGCGACGTCGTGGCGTCGCGCGACGGGCCCGAGCCACGCGCGCCGGGCCGTGTCGAGCCAGCTCGAGGCGGTGTCGCGCGCGAGCATGCCCTGCTCGGCGACCGCGGCGAGATCGCTCGAAATCGTCGCGCGCCCCGAGAGCTCGAGCGAGGCGAGCGCGGAGATGCGCATCCGATCGCGCCACTCGTCGCGTCGCTCGGCGAGGCCCCGCAACAGATCGTAGGTCACACGACCGATGCCGTAGAGCCCGCTGCCGGCGCGCAGGATCGTCGCGTCGATCAAGACCTCGGGGAGCGCGCTCACGGCCGCCTCGCGGGCGCCTTCGCGATCCACTGGCGCTCGAGGGCGCGCCGCTCGACGCGCCGCGCCCGATCCACCTCCGCGCGCGCGCCGAGCGCGCCCTTGAGCTCGCGCACGAGCTCGAGGGCGCCCGCAGCGCCGCTGCCCGCGACCAGGCGCACGACGTCGATCGCCCCGCTGGGCAGCGATCGCGCGACCAGGGCCGGCGAGCCGTTCTTCAGCAGCGCGCGGAGGCGGCTCCTGCGCGCGTCGCGGTCCGCGTGGGGCGCGGGCGGGGTAGCCTCTGCCGCGCGCTGGACGATCGCGTCCGGCGCATACAACGCCGCCCAGCCGGACAGACGGGCGCGCCAGCCGAGGTCGACGTCCTCCCAGCCGCGCGAGAAGCTCGGATCGAACGGCCCCTCGCCGAGCGACAGCTCGACCAGCATGGCGCGGCGGTAGAGCGCCCCCCCGGCGCGCGCGCAGAAGATCTCTTCGACGCGGTCGTCGCGCCGCGCCGGCGCGTCCGCGTCTCGATCGCCGGCCACGCCGCCGCCGAGCAGCACGATGCCGGTCGATCGCGTGCGCTCGGGGCGCTGCTTCGAGAGGACCCGGCACTGAATCATGCCGACGCGCTCGGCCGCGGCGCCCGCCTGGCGCCGCAGCGCCTCGACGAGCCCCGCGTCGGCCACCGCGTCGGCCGACAGCGTGAGCACCCAAGGCTGGCTCGTCACGGCGATGCCGCGGTTGAACGCCGCGCCGAGCCCGATGGGCTCGCCGACGTCGACCAGGAGCGCGCGCGGATAGCGCGAGGTGACGAGCTGCTGCGAGCCGTCCTTCGAGCCGGCGTCGACGACGACCAGCTCGAAGCGCAGATCGTGCTGCAGCTCGAGCGCGTGGAGGCACGCGTCGAGCGCCTCGCGCAGATTCTCGCTGGCGATGACGATCGAGATCCCGTGCGGCTCGGGGCGCGTCGTCGACCCTCGGTCCATCGCCGTGGGGGCCTACCACGGCCGCCGCGGCGCGGACGGCGCCATCGCCGCCGCGGCGCGCGTGCAGTAGTGGTCCCGATCGGCCTCGACGTGTCCGACACCCCCGCCCGCCCCTCTGCCGCGACCGACCGCGGGTCGACGGCCGACGCCGCCGCGTTCGACGAGGCGTCGATGGCCGCGCGCGCCCGCGAGGAGGAGCGCGCGATCGACCCGCCCAGGCTCGACCCCGAAGGGCGCGACCGCGTCGAGGGGATCGCCGTCGGGCCGCGCGTGCGCCGGGCGACGCCCGCCCTGTTGCGCTACGCCCCGCTCTCGTACGCGGCGGCGGTCGTCCTGCGCGACTCGCCGCACCCGCTCGCGCTGCAGCTCGCGATGATCGCGCTCGCGTTCTTCGCGGTCCATCGCCTCGGCAAGCACGCCGACGAGCTCGGCGACCGCGCGCGCCGCGCGACCCACGTCGCGCTCGTCGCGGGGCTGGTCGGCACGCTGCTGTCGGTCGGCCTGCCGCGCGCGCTCGTGTATCACGGCGCGGCCGTCCCGCTCGGAGCAGCCACCGTCTCGCTCGGCGTCGCGGTCGCCGCCGCGCTCCGAAGCTGCACTGCGATCAGCGGCCTCGGCGGCGTCGGCGCCGTGCGCGCCCGCGCGCTCGTCACCAGTGCGACGCTGCTCGGCGTCGCGTGGATCCTCGCGACGCTGCTCGAAGCGGCGACCGCGGTCGTCCCCTTCGCGCGCGTCGCGGGCATCTCGCTCGACGATCCGCTGGTCGGCGGGCTGCTCGCCTCGACCCACCTGCTGCTCGCCGGGCTCACGATCGTGCAGCTGCTCGTCGCGCGGTGGCTGCGGCGCAATGAGCTCGGGGCCTTCGAGCGCCACGATCTGGTGCTCGGCGCCGCGGCCGTGTCGCTGCCGGTCAGCGCGACGTTCGCGATGGCGCTCTTGCCGTTCGACCCCGTCACGCAGCTCGACTCCTCGACGCTCGTTGCGACCGCGGCGATCGCGCTGCTGATCGGCACGTTCGTCGGCCAGCTGGTGCGCGATCCCGTCCTCGCCGCGACGTGGATCGCCCGCCTGTGGGTCGCCATCGTCTTCGGGGCGGTCGCGTGGGTGGCCGCCGATCTCACGGCGCCGTACACCAGCCCGCGCGAGGTCGTGCCGATCGCGCTCGGCGCCGTCGTCGGGCTCTCGGCCGCCTCGCTCGGCCGCGCGCTCGGCGTCACCGAGCGCCACGCCGCGACGATGGAGGACGCGCTGCTGCGTGGTCGCGCCGCCGCCGCCGCGACCACGAACGACGGGGTCGCGCGCGAGGCGCTGCTGGCCGCGCGCATGCTCGCCCATGGGCACCAGCGTTGGGTGCCGGGGATGGCGAGCGCGCGCCTGCTCACGGTCGCGCCGCTGCGCGAGATCTGGCTCGACGGCGCGGGGGAGCCGCGCGCGAAGAACCCGGTCCCGGACAGCGGCGGCGTCATCGACGAGCTGCGCGATCCGAGCCTGCCGTCCGAGGTCGAACGCGCCGTCCCTCGCGCGGCGCTCGAGCTGCTCGCCTCCGAGCCGCTCGGCGTCGTGCGCGCCGAGGTGCTCCGCGAGGTCGACGTGCGCCGCCCCGAGCTGCGCGACGCCCTCCGTTGGTGCGATCGCATGGAGGCGGCCGCCGCCGTCGCCTTGGTCGTCGACGGCGAGCTCGAAGGAATCCTGTTCGTCCCGCACGGCCCGCGGGTGCGCCACATCGGCCTGGTCCACGCGCGCGTGCTGCGGACGCTGGCGCGAACGATCGCGAGCCGCCTTTCGCTCGGCAGCGCGCTCGCCCGCGAGGCGCACCGCGCGCGCTTCGCCGAGCACCGTGCGGGCGAGCTCGAGCACCAGCGGGATCGCGCGATGACCCAGGCCGAGAGACTCGCGCGCGCGGTGGACGGGCCGGCGCTCATGCTCGCGCGGTCGGTCGAGACCTTCGGCTACGCGCCGGCCGCGCGCTCGCTGCGGGCCGACCTCGAGGCGATCGCGAGGACCGACGCGAGCCTCTTCGTGCTGCACCGACCGGGGACCGATCCGACCCCATGGTGCGCCAAGCTGCACCGCGAGGGGCTGCGCCACGCCGCCTTCCACGTCGTCGACGCCGCGCGCACCGAGGGGCGCTCGCTCGAGCGCTGGCGCGATCCGCGAAGCTCGCCGATCGAGCTCGCGCGCGACGGAACGCTCGTGGTGCTCGCCGCGCACGCGCTGCCCGCCGAGGCGCAGGGGCTCTTGGCGCGCGCACTCGCGTTGCGCGAAGGGCCGTCGGGCGACCCGACGCCGCTCGGCCTGCGCGTTCTTCTCGCGGTGCCCGTCGAGGATCCCGAGGCGCCCGGCGACGGGTGGCGCGCCACGTTCGAGCCCGCGCTCGACGCGCGCATGCGCGAGCGGCCGCTGGTGATCCCGCGCCTTTCGAGGAGAATCGAGGACCTGCGCGCGCTCGCGCTCGATCGACTCGCCTGCTTCGGCATCGCGCGTCGAGGCGAGCCGCTCGGGGTCAGCGACGAAGCCCTGCAGATGCTGGTCGAGCACCCGTGGCGCGGCGACGATCTCGAGCTCGACGCCGTGCTCGTCAAGGCGGCGCAGCGCGCCACGGGGCGACGCGTCGAGGCGAGCGACGTCGCCGGGGCCCTCCGGGAAGATTGACGGCAAGCCCGACCGTGCGGCGGCGGGCACGCCGCGGATCGGCGCTTGCCACCCCGAAACAACCCCTGTCAAATACCTGCGATGTCCGACGAAACCCCCACCATCCTCGTCGCCGACGACGATCCCGACATGCTGGCGCTCGTCACCCGCCACCTTCGCACCATGAAGTGCGAGGTCTTCGAAGCGAGCGACGGCGAGACCGCCCTCGAGCTGGCCCGCAAGGAGCGCCCGGATCTGATGATCCTCGACGTGATGATGCCGGGTCGCAGCGGCTGGGAGGTGTGCAAGGCCGTCCGCGAAGACGACGAGCTCGCCGACACGGCCGTCATCGTGCTGACCGGCATCGGCGAGCAGCTCAACTCGCTCACCTCGCCGCTCTACGGCGCCGACGCGAGCATCGACAAGCCGTTCGAGTTCCCCGAGCTCGACTTCAAGATCCGCAAGGTCCTCTCCGATCGGCGCCGCGCGAAGAAGGCGGGGTCGGAGAAGAAGCCGAGCCCCGCCCAGAGCAAGGCGGTCAAGACGGTCTGAGTCGACCGCAGGGGTTTCCGCCGCGGGCTCCCGACGGAGCCCGCAGGCGTTTTTGTCGTGCGCCGACGCGCGCTGCGCATGCAGCCACGTCCGAGGCCTCCTCGCGAAGCGCGCCGCGCCGCTCGCGCGCCCGACGCGCCCCTCGCACGTCAAACAGCGGCTCGGCGAAAGGTCCGGTTTGCGCCTCGCCCCCTCCGTGAGTACCAAGGGGGGATCATGCTCGGCTGGGCGTTCAAGAAGTTCATCGGCACCAAGCACGACCGCGACCTTCGGCGGATGCGCCCCATCATCCAGGCGATCAACGCCAAGGAAGAGGGGCTCAAAAAGCTGTCCGACGCCGAGCTCCAGGCCAAGACGCCCTGGCTCAAGGAGAAGCTCGCCAACGGCGCGACGCTCGACGACATCTTGATCGACGCGTTCGCCGTCGCCCGCGAGGCCAGCCGGCGCGTGCTCAAGATGCGC
>JAJXTK010000803.1 GCA_021783935.1 Myxococcales bacterium
CCGAGGGGGCCCCGTTCGACGTGAAGACCACCGCAGCGCCGCACTTCCGCCGCGTGCTCATGCAGCGCCGGAGCGCGCGGGCGACCGTCGGCGTGCTCCAGGACGTCGACGAGCACGGCCTGGTGAAGGGGCCGCGCGGCATCAACGACGGCGTCGGCTTCCTCTTCGTGTCGCACCGCGGGGAGGTCTTCCCGAGCGGGTTTCTGCCCCTCTCCGCGGGCAACGTCCGGCGCGACGACCTCGCGACGCTCTACCGCGAGAGCCCGCTGTTGCGCGGCCTTCGCGACCTCGACGCCGTCAAGGGCAAGTGCGGCGTCTGCCCCTTCAAGCGCGTGTGCGGCGGCTCGCGCGCGCGCGCCTACGCGATGACCGGCGATCCGCTCGGCGCCGATCCGCTCTGCGCGTACGTGCCCAAGGGCTTTCGCGGCGACGAACCGCAGCGGGACGAGGCCGCCGTCGCCGACGCCGAGTGAGCGCTCCGCCGACGTCGCGTCAGGCCACGTCCTCGGTCGCCTTGGTCGCCGCGCGGATCGCCTCGACGTCCCGCACGACGAAGCCGTCGGCGTGCGTCTCGACGACGCCGGCCTTCTCCCACTGCCGGATGCAGCGGATCGTGGTCTCGACGCGCGCGCCGATCAGGCTCGCGAGCTCGCCGCGCGAGATGGCCAGCGGGATCACGAGCCCTCCCCCGTCGGGCTCGTCGCCGAAGCGCTCGGCCAGCGTGAGCAGCAGCGTCGCGAGGCGCTTGGGAACGGCCCCCGCGCTCATGACGCGGATCTTCTCCTGGAGCGCGTGGGTGTGATCGAGCAGCGCGCGATGGATCGCCCTGGCGACGTCGGTGCGCGTCTCCATGCGCGCGAGGATCGGCGCCGCCTCGACGCGCACGACCTCGGCGTGATCGCTCGCGACGATCGCCGCCGCCGGGTACGTCGCGCGCTCGACGACGGCCGTGTCGCCGACGCTCTCGCGCGGACCGAACAGGCCGACGATGGCGTCGCTGCCGTCGGGGAGCGTCTGGACCACCTTCAGGAGCCCCGAGTGGACGATGGTGAAGTGGGTCGCGGTCTCGCCGGCCGCCCAGAGGTGATCGCCCCGAACCATCGGTCGAAACGCACCGGCCGCGACGATCTCGGCGAGCGACGCCGGATCCACGCGCGAGAACAAGCGCGAACCGGCGAGGACACGCTCGAGGCGAGGATTCTGCATTCGGAGACCTGCTCGGAGGGAGTTCGCACCCTGGGACGGCGCGCGGCAAGCGCAGGCGTGGGACCGAAGCACGCATGTGTAGCAGTAGTAGCGCAAGACGTGCGTTCCGGCGCAAACCGCGCCCGCTTTTCGCTCGCCTGACCCATGGCTCGAAACATGCTGATCGTCGCGATGTCTGCGCTTTCTCCATCGAACCCCAGGTGCTCGAGGCGGACATGACGAATCCTGCGCACCCTTCCGTGGCGCATGCCTCGCTGAGCCCGCTGCTGGACTCATCGGCGGGCGATGCGCTCCAGGCCGCCGACGATCTGTCGACCGCCGTCGGCGACGAGCGCGCGCGCAGGCGGGCCGAGCGAACGTTCCTGCGGCTCACGCGAGCGGCGTTCGCGCACATGCGCGCCGAAGAGAACCGCGTCTTCCCGCGCGCCGTCTCGCACGGCATGTCGCTCGACTCGCTGCGGCTCTTGCTCGACGACCACGCCTCGTTGCGCGAGCTCGCACAGCGCATCGAGCACGCAGGCTTCCATGGCGCCGCCGGGGTGCCGGTCGAGGAGGTCGCCGACTGGTTCGCGCTCTTCGTCCGGCTCTTCGTCTCGCACGAGCGCCGCGAGTCGGAGATGCTCGCGGAGTCGTGAGGCTCGCCTCTACGCCTGCGCCGACGGCAACAAGCTCATGGCGCGCTCGGCCATCGCGGTGATCGTCAACGACGGGTTCACCCCCGGGTTCGCCGAGACGGCCGCGCCGTCGACGACGTAGAGCCCCGGGTAGCCGAAGACCTCGTGGCGCGCGTCGACGACGCCGTGGTCGGGGTCGCTGCCGATGCACGCGCCGCCGAGGATGTGCGCCGTTGAGGGCACGCCGAGCAGCGTCTCGGTCGCCATGTTCCACGTGACGCCCGAGACCTTCTCGGCGAAGCGCTGGGCGATCTCCGTCGCCTCGGGGATGAAGGCGGCCGGCGGCGCCGCGCCCGGCGACAGCTCGCTCGCGAGCCCCGTGGCGAAGCCGCTGCGCACGCCGCGCTGGCGCGTGAGCGTGAGCGTGCCCTCGAGCGAGCGCATGTAGAGCAGGATCTGGCTCGACTTGGCGAGGTCGGCGACGGTCGCCGCCTTGAGCATGCGCGTCGGGTTCGCCGCGAACGCCGACAGGGCGCGCTTGAGCCGCTCGCCCACGGTGGCCCCGGGCGCGTGGGGCGCGATGAGCAGCCGGAAGAAGCTCGAGCCCTCGCCGTAGCGCACGGGCTCGACGTGCGAGTGCTCGTCGGTGTGGAGGATCGAGCCGATCGCGACCCCCTTGCTCAAGTCCAGGTCCTCGCGCTCGGTGATGACGGCGATGAGGCTCTCGCTGTTGGTTCGCACCAGCTCGCCGGTGCGCGGCGACAGGGCCGGG
>JAJXTK010000136.1 GCA_021783935.1 Myxococcales bacterium
GCCAGACGGGCGCGGCCTCGAGGTGCAGCTCCGCCGCCACGGTCTCGGCCATGCGCAGCGCCCCCTCGTCGAGCCCGGGACCGCGCGCGATCGCCTCGCGCAGCGCCTCGAGCGCGCGGCCGTCGGCGAGCATCGCGGCGCGCGCGAGCGAGCGCACCGCGTTCGATCGGTCCCCGAGCGCGAGCGCCGCCTCGCCCGCGAGCCGCTGCCCCTCGGCGTCGGAGACTTCCGGCGAGAAGCGCGCGGCGAGGCGCTCGACGTCGGCGCGCGCGCGGCGCTGCACCGCGCACGCGAGCCTGCGGCGCAGCACCTCCGACGAAGGATCGTCGACCAACGGCGCGAGCCACCCCTCCGCCCGCGCCGGCGCCGACGCCCGAAGCTCGAGGTCGGCGAGCTCGAGCCTCGCCTCCCGCGACGCGCGGCGTGCCCCCTCGTCGCCGGCGTCCTCGCCCGCCAGCGCGCGCACGAACGCCTCGCGGATCTCGCGCGCCTCGGCGCCCACCCGCTGACGCACGCGCCCGAGCCGCAGCCACACCCCTGGAGAGCCCCCCGCGACGCGCGAGAGCGCGGTGAGCGCTTCTTCGAGCTCCGCGTCGAGGTGCGCCCCCTCGCACGCGTCGGCGAGCAGCGCGAGCCCGATCGGCGAGCTCGGCGCGCGATCGAGCAGCCGGTGCGCCGCCGAGCGCGCGCGGAAGAAATCGTCCGCGGCGAGCGCGCGCTCGGCGAGCTCGCGCTCCTCGCGGCCGCCGACCAGCGAGACTTCGGCGTTGGCGATCACGCGGCGCAGCTCGTCGAGGAGGCCCATGGCGAGAGCCAGGGTAGCGCTGCCTACGGCACGAACACGACCTCGAGCTTGATGCCGTCGGGATCGGCGAAGAACACCGCGTAGTAGCCGGGCTCGTACTGCGGGTACTCGGCCGGCGCGTCGAGGATCGTCGCGCCCCACGACACCAGCTTCTGGTGGATGTCGTCGACGAAGCTCCGATCCGGGGCGTCGAACGCGAGGTGGTGCAGCCCGACGCGGTAGCGATCGAAGGTCTGCGCGCGTCGATCCTCGGGCGCCTGCTGCAGGTAGAGCCCGAGCCGGTCGGCCCCGACGTAGCCGACCAGACCGGGCTCCTCGGACGCGAGTCGATACCCGAGCGCCGGCAGCAGGCGCGCGTAGAAGGCGCGGCTCGCCGCGAGGTCGTTGACGGTGAGGACGACGTGGTTGAGGGATCCGACCCTCATCACTTCACCCGCGTGCCGATCACGCGCCCCCTCGCTGGCTGTACGAGCGCGAGGTCCCCCTCGCCGTCGCCGCCGGCGGCCAGCACCATGCCGCGCGACTCGAGCCCCATGAGCTTCGCGGGCTTGAGGTTCGCGACCACCGTCACCTGCTGGCCGACGAGCGCCTCGGGGGCGAAGCTCTTGCCGATGCCGGCGACGATCTGCCGCGGCGCCGGCTCGCCGACGTCGACCATCAGCTTCAAGAGCTTGTCGCTCTTGGGCACGCGCTCGGCCGAGAGCACCGTGCCGACGCGCAGATCGAGGCGCGTGAACTCGTCGAAGGTGATCTCGGCCGCCGGCTCGGCCATCTCCTTCTTCTTCGGCTCCTTCGACGCGGCGCCCTTCTTCGGCGCCTCGGGCTCCGGCGCCGCCTTGGCGACGCCAAGCTCGGCGAAGATCTGCTCCTGCCGCTCGGCGTCGATCTTGGGGAAGATCGGCGTGCCGAGGGCGAGCTTGTCCGTCGCGAAGGCGCGCGCGAACGACAGCGCCGTCTGATCCGTCCCCTCGCGCCCCGACGGCGCCTCGAGCGCGGGCAAGCCGAGCTGCGCGCGCAGCTTGTCGCTCACGGTGGGCATCGCGGGCCACACGAGCACCGAGAGCCAGCGCAGCACCTCGAGGCTCGTCGCGAGGATCGCATCCACGCGCGCCGCGCCCGCCTCCCCCTTCTTCGCCTCGGCCCACGGGGCCGACTCGTCGACGTACTTGTTCGCCGCGCGCGCGAGCGCCCAGATCGAGTCGATCGCGCGGTGCGGCGCGACCTCCTCGAAGGCCGCCGACGCGCCCGCGAGCGCGAGCTTCGCGGCCTCCTCGAGCTTGTCCTCGAGCGGCCCGCGCCCCGCCGTCGCGTCGAGCGTCGGGGCGTCCTTGCGCAGCTTCGTGCAGAGGCCGAGCGTGCGGTTCAACAGGTTGCCGAGCGTGTCGGCGAGCTCCGCGTTGTAGCGCGCGACCAGCTGCGCGTGGCTGAAGTCGCCGTCCTGCCCGAAGGCGACCTCGCGCAGCAGGTAGTAGCGCACGACGTCGGCGCCGAAGACCTCCGCGAGCTTGCGCGGCTCGACGGTGTTGCGCAGCGACTTCGACATCTTCTGGCCGTTGATCGTGAGCCAGCCGTGCACGAAGACCTTCTTGGGCAGCTGCTCGTCGGCGAAGCCCGCGGCCATGAGGAACGCCGGCCAGTAGATCGTGTGGAAGCGCAGGATGTCCTTGCCGACCAGGTGCAGGTCGCACGGCCAGTAGCGCGCGAGCGGCGCGCCGCCGAGCGTCGGCGTCGCCTCGGGCCTCTTCGGATCGCCGAGCGCGCTCAGGTAGTTGGTGAGCGCGTCGAACCACACGTACATGACGTGCTTGGGCGCGTCCGGCACGGGGATGCCCCACGCGAACGACGTCCGCGAGACCGACAGATCCTGGAGCCCGGCCTTCACGAACGACATGACCTCGTTGCGCCGCGACTCGGGCGAGATGAACCCCGGATGCCTCTCGTAGAAGGCGAGCAGTCGATCCTGGAAGGCCGAGAGCCTGAAGAAGAAGCTCGGCTCGCGGACCTTCGAGACGGGCTTCTTGTGGATCGGGCAGCTCGGCCCCTCGCTGCTGCCGGGCGGCGCGGGCTCGAGCTCCTTCTCGGTGTAGTAGGCCTCGCAGCCGACGCAGTAGAGCCCCTCGTACTGCCCCTCGTAGATGAAGCCGGCTCTCTGGCAGCGAAGCCAGAGGTCCTGCACGACGGCCACGTGACGCGGCTCGGTCGTGCGGATGAAGTCGTCGGGCTCGGTGAGCAGCTCGTTCGGCTTCTTCGCGAAGGTGCGCTGGAAGACCTCGCTCGCGGCGTCGACGAACGCCTTGGGCGCCATCCCCTTGGCCTCGGCCGCCTCCTCGATCTTCTGACCGTGCTCGTCGGTCCCGGTCAGCATGCGGACGTCGTCGCCGCGCAGGCGATGGAAGCGCGCGAGCGTGTCGGCGACGACCGTGGTGTAGGCGTGGCCGAGGTGGGGGACGTCGTTGACGTAGTAGATCGGGGTCGTGACGTAGAAGCGGGGCATTGCGCCCGCACGCGTAGCGCGCGGCCGCGCGAGCGGGAAGGCGCCCGCGGCCGGCGCACGCTCATCTCGATTGTCCGCGACGCCGCGTGGCGGGGTCTTCGGAGGACGAGCGCGCGCCGTCGGCTCGCCGGCCGGCGCGCTGGGGCGAGGAGGTCGGCGGCGGAGATGCCTCGTGGCACGCCTATCCGGTACAGTCGAGGCGTGATCTCCCCCGCGTTGCCGCGCGTCGACGACGAGCTGCGCCGGCTGCTCGGCACGGTGGTCGACGCGCTGCCTGCGTCGACGGGCGAGGCCTCGCGCTTCCGGTTGGACCACCGGCTCGGTGAGGGGGGCACCGGCGTCGCGTTCTTCGCGATGCGCGTCGCGGCCCAGGGCGAGTCGCCGCACGTCGTCAAGCTCTTCCGCCCCTCGCTGCTGCTCAAGTCGCCCGAGCTCGCGGAGCTCTCCCTGCGCAAGGAGCACGCGGCGATGCGCCGGCTCAACGAGCGCGTCCCCCCCTCGCCGTACGTCGTGCGCATGACCGACGTCGGCGAGGTGCAGGTCGAGTACCAGGCGCACCCGCTCACGCTCCCCTGGATCGCCTCCGAGTTCGTGAACGGCGGCCTCGAGGGGACCACGCTCACCGAGCGCATCGCGCGAGCGGTGGAGGCGACCGGCGTCGGCTTCGACCCCGAGCGCGCGCTGCGCACGCTCCGCTGCGTGGTCGAGGGGCTCAGCGTCGTGCACGAGCTCGGGGTCATCCACCGCGACATCAAGCCGGACAACGTCCTGCTCTGCGGCTTCGCCGAGAACGAGATCGCCAAGATCGCCGACTTCGGCGTCGCGCGCGCGAGAGGGCTCGATCTGACCTTCGGCTCGCAGCCGGTCGGCACGATCGGCTACGCGGCGCCCGAGCAGCTCGGGCTGCTGCGCGCCGAGACGACGACCGCGACCGACACCTTCGCGCTCGCGGTGCTCCTCTACCGGATGCTCACCGCCGACGAGTACTTCCGACGCCTTCAGTTCGCCGAGCTCGCCGTGCGGCGCGACGACGGCCCCGATCCGCGGCCCCGCCTGCGCGACGCGCCTCGCCTTCACCCCGAGATCGCGCAGGGCGGTCCGATGCTCGAGGCGCTCGACGCGGCGATCCGCAAGGCGACCTCGGTCGACCCCGGGCGCCGCTTCGCGACCGCGCGCGCCTTCCTCGACGCCGTCGAGCCCGCGCTGCGCGCGCTGGCGCGCCCCGGCACTGCGCGCGGCCGCAGATCCGCCACGCGCGAGCGGCTGCGCACGCTCATGCAGCAGGCCGTCGGGCGCACGAGCTGGTCGGCGCGCCACAACCCCGGCGACGATCGCGTGCTGCGCTCGATCGCCTGGGAGCCCGACGGGCGCGCGCTCGCCATCGCGCGCGACGATCTGCAGTACTGGGACGGCCGTCAGTGGTTCCACGTGGCGACGCCGCCGCGCCTGCCGCCGAGCTCGCTCTGCTTCGCCATGCGCGTCGCGGCGGGGCGCTTCATCGTCGGCGGCGCGGGGGGCGCGCTCGTCGAGCTGTCGGAGGCCGGCTGGGGCGAGGTCCCGCCGCTCGGCGACGCGAGCCTCGTGTTCGAGCGCGCGGCGGGGTCGCCCGAGGAGCTGCTCGTGATCGCGGCCACGCTCGCCGGCGCGCCGACGCTCTACGTCTCCGACCGGCGCGCGTGGCGCACGCCGCTGCTGCTCCCGCACGTCGGCGCGATCAACGGCGTCGCGCGCCTCGACGAGCAGCGCTTCGCGCTCGTCGGCCGAGCGCTCGGCGGCGCGGGCTACCTCGGCGTCTACGACGCGGCCTCGCACGCCGTGAGCGCGTTCACCCCCCCCTCGCCGCGCCCGCTGCTCGCGATCGCGACCGATGTCGAGGGCATGGCCTTCGCCGTCGGCCCTGCGGGCTTGGCGCTTGCCATCCGCGCCGACCCCGAGGGGGGCGCGACGATCGAGCTCGAGAAGGTCATGACGCAGCGGGACCTCGCCGCCGTGACGATCGACCCCGCCGGCGTCGCGTGGGCCGTCGCGCAGGGGCGCGTGCTCAAGCGCTTCACGCTCGCCGGCGCGGCGCCGAGCTGGGAGACGGTGCACGGCTTCGACTGGCTCGTGCCTGCGATCGGCGTGCTCGCAGCGGGCGGCGCGGTCTTCGCGTGCACCGTCGACGGGGCCGTGCTCGAGGGGCGCGAGGAGGCGCAGGTCGCGCTCGCGGCGCCGCCCCCCTCATGGCCGACGCCGGCGCGGTGAGCCGGGCAGCGTGGGGACGGCGCGGCGTGCGCGTCCGAGCGCGACGATGCTATGGCTCGCGGGTGCGGAAGACCGCTCTTGCAGCCCTGGGCGCGTGGGCGGCGCTCGCGATGCCCGCGTGCACCCGCCACGAAGCGCCGGACGCCCCCCCGTCGCGCGCGTGGGCGTCGAGCCCTGCCGCGAGCGCAATGCTGGCGGCGCAGCCGCGCGCGCCCGCGCCCACGGCCTCGGTCGAGGAGCCGAGCGCGCCCGCGCCGTCGACGAGCGCCTCGGCGAGCGCCTCCGTAGGCGCGCTCGCGCCCTCGACCTCGTCGACGAGCGCGCCGATCGCCTTCGCGGCCGAGCCTCCTTCCCCCACGCTCGGCGTGCAGACCGTCGGGCTCCACATCGGCGGCGGACGCAACGACGAGGTCACCAAGGAGCCGATCCTCGCCTCGGTCGCGCCTCACCTCGAGACGATGAAGCGCTGCTGGCCCTGGGTCGACGCGCGCGAGCGCAAGCACGCCGGCGACTTCGGCGTCGATCTGGTGATCGAGGCAGAGGGCGGGCGCGCGAGGGTCATGAACCCGCGCGGCGTCAAGAGCGCCCCCTTCCAGCAGTGCATGATCGCGGTCTTCTCGGCGATCGAGTTCCTGCGCCCGAAGACCGGCAAGACGCAGGCGAGCTACGCCCTGCGCTTCACGCCGTAGCGCGGCAGGGGCCGGGGTGCCCCGCGATTCGCCGTGCTACGCCTGCGCGGTGACGCGCGAATCCATCCGCTCCGCGCTCGACTGGGGCGAGCTCGCCCCGCTGCGGCTGCGCGCGCGCCTCGTCGCCGACGGCGTGTTCGCGGGGGCCCACCGCAGCGCCCGGCGCGGCGCGGGGGTCGAGTTCGCGGGGCATCGCGTCTACGTGCCCGGCGACGAGCTGCGCTTCGTCGACGTTCGCGCGTCGATGCGACACGAGCGCATCGTCGTCCGGCACTTCGAGACCGAGACGGAGCGCGCGCTGCGGCTCGTGGTCGACGCGACGGCCTCGATGGGCTTCCGCTCGAAGCTGCCGAGCGCGAAGGGGGCGAAGCTCGCCTACGCGTCGGTGGTCGCCGCGGCGCTCGCGCGCTTGGCGCTGGCCGCGGGCGATCCCGTCGGGCTCGAATTCGTGGGCGGAGGGGCGACCGTGCGCCGCGTACCCCCCTCGGGCCAAGGCGAGACGTTCGAGCGCATCGTCGCGACGCTCGAGGCGACGCGCGCCGAGGGGGACGCGCGCCGATCGCCGAACATGCTCGAAGACGGGCTCGGCGTCGCGCTGCGCGGCGCGCGACGCGGCAGCGCCATCGTCGTGCTCAGCGATCTGCTCGATCTGCCAGACGGCGCCGCCGAGGCGATCGCCTCGCTCGGCACGCGAGGTCGGCCGCTCTGCGTCGTGCAGGTGCTCGATCCCGAAGAGGCGACCTTCCCCTTCGAAGGGCCGGTGCTGCTGCGCGCCGTCGAGTCGGGTCCCGCGGAGCCGTCGCTGGTGCAGACCGACGGGCCGAGCGCGCGACGCGAGTACCTCGCGCGCCTCGACGGGCTCGCGCGCGTGTGGCGCGATGCGCTCTCGCGGCACGGCGGTGCCCTGGTGCGCGCGACGAGCGCCGACGACCCGGTCGCCGTGGTGCGTGAGATCCTGCGGGCCATCGCCGCGCCGATCACCGGCGAGGCGGCCACCGCCGACGAGACCCACCGGAGCGAAGGGCAGCGCGACGCCCCGCGCGGAGGGGCGCGTTGAAGCTCCTCTTGCCGCTCGGGCTGCTCGTCGCGCTCGCCATCGTCGGGCCCGTCGTCGCCCACCTGCTGCGTCGGCGCCGCCCAGACGAGCGCCCCTTCCCCCCCGCGCGGCTCGTTCCGCGCGCGCCGCCGGTCGCGCGCCGCCGCGCCCACCTCGAGGATCGCGGGCTCTTCGCGCTGCGCGCGGTCGCTATCCTCGCGCTCGCGCTGCTCGCCGCCTCGCCGCTGGTGCGTTGCTCGAGCCTCTCGCTCGATCGGCGCGGCGGCGCGTCGGTCGCGATCGCGATCGTGATCGACGACTCGATGTCGATGTCGGCCGAGCTCCCGCGCGGCGCTCGGCGGGCCGGCGCGCGCACGCGCTTCGAGCTCGCGGCGGCCTCGGCGCGGGAGCTCGGCGCGTCGCTGCGCTCGGGAGACTCGGTCACGCTCGTGCTCGCGGGCGCGCCGGCGCGCGTCGTGCTGCCGCCGACCAGCGACGTCGGCGTCGTGCGCGCGGCCATCGAACAGGTCGCCCGTGACGGCGTCTCCGATCGCGCGACCGACCTCGACGGCGCCGTCGCGCTGGCCGCCGGCGCGCTGCGCGAGCTGCCGCACGCCGATCGACGCGTGGTGCTGCTGTCGGATCTCGCCGACGGGCAGTCGCAGCCGCTCGCGCCCACCAGCGACGCGGCCAAGATCGAGCTCGCGGCGCCCGTCGACGCGCTGCGCGCCACGCCCGAGAGCGGCAGCGCCGACTGCGCGGTGGTGCTCGCGGCGCCCGAGGCTGCCGACGCCGGAGCGCACGACGCGGTGCGGGTGCGCCTGTCATGCGCCCTGCGAGGCGCGCCGGCGCGCGATCGCGCGATCGAGCTCGTGACGGCCGACGCGGCGGCGCAGGTCGTCGGCAGCGCGAAGCTGCCGGGCTCGTTCGCCGAGGCCCCGGCCACCTTCGACGTGGTCGTCCCGGTCGATCGGCGCAAGGCCCGCTCGCTCGAGCCGATCGACGGCAAGCCCGCGCTGACCGCGCGGCTGTCCGGTCCTGCCGACGCCATCGCGCGCGACGACGCCGCGCCGGTGCTCGGCGGCACGACCGCCCCGGCGATCGGCGTGGTGATCGGCGAAGGGGACGCCGGCGATCTGCTCGCGACGGGGGGCGCCCCCATCCTCGAGCGCGCGCTGCGGGCGCTCGAGAGCGGCTCGCCGATCCGTCCGCTCCCCACGGTGCCCGATCGCGAGGTCGATCTCGCGCCGTTCGCCGGCCTCGCCATCGACGATCCGCCCGGCTTCGCGCCCGAGACGCGCGAGGCGCTGCGCCGCTGGATCGAGCACGGCGGCGTCTTGCTCGTCGGCTGCGGCCCGCGAGCGGCGAGCCCTCCGCTCGGCGCGACGCTCGAGCCCGCGCTCGCGCGCGCGGTGCGCTGGGAGCGCTTCGACAAGCCGCCCGCCGGCCTCGGCGTCGATCCGCAGCACGCCGGGCCCTTTGCCGACGGCGCCGAGCCGCCGCTCGATCTGGTGCCGCACGGACGCGCGCGCCTCGACCGCGAGGACGTCGAGCGCGCCGAGCTCGCGAGCAGCTGGAGCGATGGAGCTCCGTTGCTCCTCAAGCGCACGATCGGCGACGGAGAGGCGTGGATCGCGGATCTGCCGTTCTCGCCCGACGTGAGCGATCTCCCGCTACGGCCCGCGTTCCTCGCGCTGCTCGATGCGTGGATCGGCCGCGCGCGCGAGCGAGGCGCCGGCGCGCGCCTCGAGGCCGGCCAGGCGTGGAGCGCGGGGCCCGACGACGGCATCGAGGTGATCGCGCTCGACGGGCACGGCGAGCGACGCGGAGAGCCGCTGCCGGTCGAGAGCACGCCCGAGGCGCGCCGCGTACGTCCGCGCCTCGTCGGCGCGTACACGATCACGATCTCGCCCAAGGGGGGCAGCCCGCGACGCGACGTGCGCGCGGTCGCCCCGGTGCCCCGCGAGCTCGATCTGTCGCCGCGGCCGCTCGCGACGTCCGTCGCAGCGGGCGACCGGAGCGGCCTCGAGCGCGCCCACGTGCCGCTCGGCCCGACGCTCGCGGCCGCCGTCACCGCCTTCGCGGCGATCGAGCTCCTCGTGCGCGTCGCGCGGCTGTTCTTGGGCAGCGAAAAGGCGACCGCGAAGGAGGACGACGGCGCCTCCCGCCCGTCGTGGTCGTGAGCGTCGCTACTTGAAGACGAAGAAGAGCCCGACCCCGATCGCCGCGAGCGCGACGACGGCGCCGATCACGATGGGGGCCATCGACTTCGGTTGCGCTGCCGCGACGCCTGCGCTCCCCGCGTCGTCGAACGCGGCGTCCATCGCAGAGGCCGCCGCGCGGGGAGCAGGGCCCGGCAGCGCAGCGCCCATGGAGGCCGGCGCCGCAGCGCCCGCGGCGAACGGATCGGTCGCGAACGGGTCGGCGACCGCGACCGCGCCCGCCGCGCCGCTCGCCCGCGCCTCGGCGATCGCGGCCTCGAGCGCCGAGATCGGCATCTTCGCCCAGTCGTGGTGCGAGCCCGGGAGGCCGAACGCCTTGCCCATGCCGTCGGCGAGGGCGCCGACCGTGGCGGTGCGGGTCTCGGGGCGCTTGGCGAGCGCGTCGTCGAGCACGTCGTCGAGCGCGGGCGGCAGCTGGAGGTCCGCCCTCGCCTGGGTCGTCACCGGCGGCGGGTTCTTGGTGAGGATCGCGAGCAGGATCGCGGGGCCGCTGGCGCCGCTGAAGGGCACCGTGCCGGAGAGGCACTCGTAGACGATCGCGCCGAGCGCGAACACGTCGGCGCGCTGGTCGAGGTCCTCGGAGCCCTGCGCCTGCTCCGGGCTCATGTAGAAGGGGCTGCCGATGGTCGTACCGAGGCTCGTGAGCTTGGACTTCGCGCGGTCCTTGTTGATGCGCACCGAGCCGAAGTCGAGGATCTTCACGAGGTCGCCGTCGGGCTGGCCGCACAGGAAGATGTTGTCGGGCTTGAGATCGCGGTGGACGATCTGCCGCCGATGCGCCTCGTCGAGGCCGATGGCGACCTGCGAGACGATGCGCAAGAGCCGCGCCGGCGAGACCGTCGTCTCGCGTTTGAGCAGCATGCGCAGCTCCTCGCCGTCGAGGAACTCCATGGCGAGCAAGAAGAGCTGCGGGCCGAAGCTCTGGAAGTCGAGCACGTCGACGATGTGCTCGTGCGGCAGCTCGCGGCTGATGTCGAACTCGCGCTTGAAGCGCTCGACCGCGACCGCGTCGCGCGCGACGTCCGCGTGCAGGACCTTCAGCGCGACGCGACGATCGGTCCGCGCGTCGCGCGCCTCGTAGACGCGCCCCATGCCGCCGTCGGCGACGATGCGACGCACCTCGTAGCGATCGACGAGCGTGGTGCCGAGGCAGCGATCGTCGCCCGCGGGCTGCGCAGGCACCTCGGCGTACCGCGCCAGCTTGCCGCCGTCGGCCGGGCAGAAGGCGGCGTCGTCCGGGAAGAGCCGATGGCAGCCGGCGCAGGCCTTCACGATGCGCCCCCGATGCGCCGCGCGTCCGACACGCTCAGCCCTGCGGCGGCACCGAGGGGGACGCCGCGTCGACGAACAGCAGCCGGTTGCAGCTCGGGCATTGATCGAGGACGTCGCACCGAACGATGCGCGTCGCGAGCTGCGGCGGCAGGTGCATGTTGCAGGCCTTGCATCGTCCACCCTCGAGGCGCGCAGCCCCCGTCTGCCGCTTGGCGCGGATCTGATCGTACTTGCGCAACAGGCCCGGCGGCAGCCGCTTCGCGACCACGGAGCGCTCGGCGGCCCTGTCGCCGCGCTGCTTCTCGATCTCCTGGAGCTTCGCCGACGCCGCGCCCTCGGCCTGGCCGATGCGCGCGGTGAATTGCGCCTCCTGGTCCTCCCCCTCGAGCACGCCCTTGCGCAGCTCGTCGAGCTCGATGACGCGCTTGCCGACGGCGTCCTCGACGTCGCGGAGCAGCTTGCGCGTCTCCTCGAGCTCGCGCTGGACGGCGTTGGTCTCCTTCTCGTTGCGCGCGCGGTTGAGCTTGTCACGCGAGCGCTCGAGCTGCTGCTGCAGCACGCGCGCCTCCTGGATGCGGGCGCCGCGATCGGCCTCGAGCTGCTCGTACTCGCCCCGCTGACGCTCGATGGCGGTTCGGACGCGGGCGAGATCGTTCTTCACCGTCTCGAGGGCCTCGCGCTCCTTGCCAAGCTCCTGATCGAGCTTCCGGATCTCCTCGTCGACGACGACGAGCTCACGCAGGACATCCATCTGCTCGCGAACACTCGGGTTCAAGGCTCTCCTCCCCCGTCCGGGCCGTCTCGCGTCAGAGAAAGGAAGACCTCGTCGGCGGCTCGGAAGGTGAATGTTTCTTCGGATGAGGGGCTGCTCGGTCGGGGTGGGCCCACCTGGACTCGA
>JAJXTK010000804.1 GCA_021783935.1 Myxococcales bacterium
AGCAGGTGGATCGCGCGCGGCCGCACGCCGTCGCGCAGGGCGGCGGCCTCGACGGCGGCGACCACGCGCGCCGGTGCCGGGCGGATCACGCCGAGCGCGCGCAGCGGCAGCCAGAGCACGCCGGTCGCCGATACGAGCAGCGCCGCGAGCGACGCGAGCGCGAGCGCGATCGCCCGAGCGTCGAAGGCGCGCGGCAAGAGCGCGGCGCTCGCGAACGCGACCAGGAGGTGCGGCGCGAGGATCGGCACCCACGTCGTCTTGAACGCGAGCCAGCGAAGGAGGCTGATCGGTCGCCGGTGCACGCGCGCCTCGACGCGCGCGCGCACGATCTCCATCGCCAAGAGCGCCGCCGCGAGCACGGCGAAGGTGACCAAGAGCCGCGCGCGCCCGGGCAGCACGCGGCCGAGACCGAAGTAGGCGAGCAGCGCCGGCACCAGCGCGAGGAACGTCGAGACGATCGTCGTCACGCGGCGCATCGGGTAGGTGCGGCGGGCGCGCTCGGTCCACGGGCCATCGACGTCGCGCACCACCCAGCCGGCGAGCAGCGCCGCGGCGCCCAGCACGGCGACGAACGCGGCCGGCGCCAGCCACAGCGCGCGCAGGGTCATGTCGCGGACGACCTCGGCGGCGAGCCGCGACGGCTGCGCCACGTCGAGCCCGATCGCGACCGTCGTCCCCATCGCCCCTGGGGGGCGAGCCTGCGGCCACCGAGCGCGGCTGTCATCCGCGGCGGCCTCGCCGGGGCTCGCCGGGCGCGTTGGCTTTTGGGCGGGCCTCGCCCCGCCGGACGTGCTATGCACCGGCTCACGGTGTGCTCGCGGTCCGTCCGCGGGGCCGATCTCGCCCCCTCCACGAGGGGCGCGGGCCTCGGCAGCCAACACCGGCAAGGCTTTTCGGGTTCGACGGCGTGCGGTCGCCATTCAAGACCGCCGCGGCCAGCCCGGTCGGAAATCAACGCTACGAGCGAGCCCGCCGGCCGCCTCCCCGACCGTGGGAGCCACGGCGACGGTGCGGGCTCGAGGATCCGGTCGATGAAAGAATCCCTGTCGAACCCCGCGCCGCGCGTCGGCCGCGGGCGTCTCGCCCCGCCCGGCGGACGTGCGCCCGAGCTCGGCGCCGTCGCCCCCAAGCTGACCAAGCTCTTCGCCACCAAGATCGTCACCCCGAAGCCCCCCGCCACCGACGCCGCCACGCTGCAGCGCGATCGGCTCCTGTCGGCGCTGCTCGCCGCGCAGAGCCCGAGCTCCGTCACGGCGGCCGCCGACGCGCTCTTCGCTGCGGGCTACGTGCTCCCCGAGGAGCAGGAGCACCAACTGCAAATGCTCGCCCACGCCGACGAGGCGTGCGTGATGAGCGCCATCGGCGCGCTCGCGGCGTTGCTCGGGCGCGAGCCCGCGCGTCGTCGCCCCCTCCTCGAGCAGCGGCTCCAGCACGTCGAGGACACGGCGGAGGACCCGGCCACGCGCGCCGCGGCGGCCGCGCTGCGGCGAAGCCTCCACTGAGATGGACCGCGCGACCTTCGAGCGCCGGCTCGCCGAGCTGACGCGCGCGCACGACTCGTCTCGCGACAACGTCGGCTGCATCCAGTGCGACGCGTGCGAGCGCTGCATCGAGTGCACCTTCTGTGTCGGGTGCAGGTCGTCGCGTCGCTGCCGCTACTGCACCCAGTGCGACGGGTGCGTCGGCTGCACGCAGTGCCGAGGGTGCGTCGAGTGCACCGACTGCCAGCACTGCGTCGACGCGAGGAAGTGCCTGCGTGGCGCCTACCTCGAGCGGTGCTCCGGGTGCAGCGACTGCACCTACTGCTTCGGGTGCGTCGGGCTCGTGGGCAAGGACTTCCACATCCTCAACGAGCCCTACGAGCGCAGCGCGTATTTCGCGATGGTCGAGAAGCTCCGCAAGGAGCCCGGCGGCGCGCGCCAGCCCGAGGCGAGGCGCTGATGCGCGCGGTCGTGCAGCGGGTCGCGCGCGCGCGCGTCGAGGTCGCGGGCGAGCAGACCGGCGCCATCGCGCGCGGCCTGCTCGTCTACCTCGGCGTCGGCGCCTCCGACACCGAGGCCGACCTCGCGTGGATGGCCGACAAGCTCGTCGGCCTGCGCGTCTTCGAGGACGAGTCGGGCAAGATGGCGCGCGACGTGCGCGACGTCTCGGGCTCCGTGCTCGTCGTCAGCCAGTTCACGCTCTACGGCGACCTCCGCAAAGGCCGCCGCCCGAGCTTCACCGACGCAATGGCGCCCCAAGGCGCCGAGCGTCTGTACGAGACGTTCGTCCGCGCAGTGCGCGAGCGCGGCGTCCCCGTCGCAACGGGGCGCTTTCGCGCGGACATGCAGGTCGAGAGCGTCAACGACGGCCCGGTCACCTTGTGGCTCGAGTCGCCGGCTCCGAGCGTGCGCGCCGATCCTTCGGCCGCGGGTTCGGGGAGCGCTCGCAACGATGCCGGGGCCAGCGGCGATCGCGGGCCCACCGACGCCACCTCGACGACGCGCACCCCGGCCGCGTCGAACGTGGCCGCGTCGCAAGCGAATGCTCACGCCGCCCCCGATGGGGCGATTGCGCGTTGATCGAGGCGCGCCGGGAC
>JAJXTK010000137.1 GCA_021783935.1 Myxococcales bacterium
TCTCGCGTCGCGCCTCTCAGAGAGACCCCGCGTCCGTCCTCGTCGAACTGCGTGGATGCTACGTTATGTCAACTCGACCGCTGGAATCCGTGAGGGAGGGCTTGCGCTTCCTTTCCGCCCAGTGGCATAGCCGCGCGCTGCTCTCGCTCTTCCTCGTCGGCCTCACCGATCTCGTCGACCGCCTCGAGCTTCGTCGGCACCGCTCGCTCTACTCGAGGATCTCGCGCCGATTCGGCGTCTCGCCGCTCACCGCCGACGACACCGCGGACTACCTGCGCTTCCGCCTGAAGCTCGCGGGCTGCGAGCGCGATCTCTTCGGCGAAGACTCCAAGGGCCTCCTCCACGAGCACGCCCAAGGCGCGCTGCGCGATCTCGACAGACTCGCGACCGCGGGCCTGCGCAAGGCCGCCAAGCGCAAGCGAAAGGCCGTCGCCGCCGAGGACATCGACCGCGTCTCGCTGCTCACGGCAGGTGCGCCGTGAGCGACCGACTCCAGCTCGACCTGCTCGGCGCCGCGGCCGGGCTCGGCAGGCTCAGGAGGCTCGACCACGCGATCCAGACCACGCTCGATCTGCTCACGGCGCACCATCCAGAGCGCGATCACGCTCCGCCTGCCGTCGAGGATCTCCTCGTCGCGCTCCTCGACACCAAGGACCTCGCCGGCGTCTACGCGACCGACGTCTGCAAGGAGCTGACCCGCACCGAGCCGGGCGAGTACGTCGAAGACGAGCTCTTCTGACCGACCCCGAACGATGATGCGATGCCCATCGCGGTGGTGCGCGTTCCGCGCCGCCTCGATGGGCATCGGCGCGGCTGCGGTCGGCGCGCGTCGGCGTGATGGACATCGCGGACGGCGCGCCGCGCTGCACCGGCGTGATGGACATCGTGGAGGGCGGGGGCGCCGCCGAAGGGCGACGATGGGCCTCAGGCCGGCGGCGAAGGGGCGCGATGGCGGCGTGATGGGCATCGTCAGGCTGTCGCGGAGGCCTGGCGAGAGGGCGGCGCGGTGACAAGGGCTTCCACCTTGTCGAAGGCCTGGTCCGCCCGCAGCCTCGCGGATCGCAGGCGTCCGCGCCACGCGATCCGCGGACGTCAGGAGCGCGTCGACCATCGCCTGCCGGACGTCCGCGCCGCACGGCGCCGCGCGGTCGCCATCACTCTGTCCGACAGAGGTTCTGGCGGAGAGGACCACCTACATCGTGGCTCTGCAATCGCTGTGGCGTACAGGTCGACGCGGCTGATTGTCGGCGCGCAGGCAGGCGAGGAGCGATAGCCTGTTCGATTGGGATGGACTCGATGAAACGGGCGGCAGTGCGTCTGCTTGGTGTCGTCCCGCTTGTTGCCTTCGCAGCCGCGCGCTCGGGGCCTGATCGACGTAGCCGCAAGGTCGATGCGATCGAGTCGCGGGGCGCGTTCGCGGGTCCGTGGCGAGCTCCACGACGCCCCAGGGAGACAGCATGAGGGAGCTTCGAGCAGGCGACAGCGTCGCGGGAAAGTATCGCGTCGAGCGCGTGCTTGGGCGTGGCGGCATGGGCTACGTGCTCGAGGCGACGCACGTGGCGCTCGGCGATCGGGTGGCGATCAAGCTGCTCTTGCCCGAGGCGGCAGGGGTGCCCGACATCGTGGCGCGATTCCTCCGCGAGGGGCGGGCCGCGCGACAAATTCAGAGCGAGCACGTCGTTCAGGTCACCGATCTCGCGACGCTCCCCGACGGCACGCCCTACATGGTGATGGAGTTCCTCGAGGGGAGCGACCTCGCGGACCTCCTCCGTGCGCGCGGGCGGCTGTCGGCGAGCGACGCGATGGACCTCATTTTGCAGGCGATGGAGGCGCTCGCCGAGGCGCACGTGCTCGGCATGGTGCACCGCGACCTCAAGCCGGCGAACCTGTTCGTCACGCGCCGCCGGGACGGCTCCTCGTTAGTGAAGGTGCTCGACTTCGGGATCGCGAAGATCGGCGCGGGCGCGGGCGGCGCCGCGATGACGCAGACGAACGGCATGATGGGATCCGCGCTCTACATGTCGCCCGAGCAGCTGCAGTCGGCGAAGAGCGTCGACGCGCGCGCGGACATCTGGGCCTTGGGGGTGATCTTCTACGAGCTCCTCACGGGGAGCTCTCCGTTCATCGCGGAGGAGCTGCCGCAGGTGCTCGTGAAGATCATGAGCGAGGCGCCAACGCCGGTGTCGGCTCTCCGACCCGATCTGCCGCGCGAGCTCGTCGACGCGATCATGCGATGTCTGGAGAAGAATCGCGAGCGCCGCTTCCCGAACGTTGGTGAGCTCGCGGGGGCCTTGGCGCCCGTCGCGCCACGGCGGGCCCAGGCGTCGATCGATCGGATCGTTCGCGTGCTCGAGGGCGCTGGCCAGCGCGTCAGCAACTACCAACCGCCTCAACCGAGCTCTCTCGGAATGCCGACGGCGGACGCGGTCCTCGCCGGCATGGCGACGCAAAAGGCGCCCGTCGCGCCGCCGCTCATGCCGGCCACGGTCCGAATGGCCACCACGGGCGGCGCGGCAATCACGGCGAAGCCGTCGACGACCTCGCGCAAGGGGAGCAATTGGATCGTTGCCGGCAGCGTGCTCGGCGCGCTGATCGTGCTGGGGGCCGGAATGGCCGCGCTCGCGCGGCGTGGCGCGACGTCCTCCGCCGCAGCGCCGAGCACCGAGTCGGGCAGCACTCATCAGGCGAAGCCGCTCGCGTCTTCGGACGACTCCGTCACGGCTCTGGTGCCCGTGCCGATTGCAGCGGCCGAGTCTGCCCCGATTCCGCCGAGCGCCGCCTCGAGCGCGAGCGCCACGGAGTCGGCTCGCCCGGCCACTGATGCGACCGCCGCGCCGCCGCGGGTGACCAGCGCGAAACCGGCAGCGACTCCGGCGCCGACCACGAGCCAGCCACCTTCCAACCCGACGAAGACGAAGCCACCAGCCTCCGCGACGGCAACGTCGAAGACCGTCAAACCCGCGAGCCCCACGATCGATGACCCTGAACTCTGAACTTCGCAGGGGAGTTCGTCCCGTCCTCCGAGCCGCCCGCGCGATGGGCGCGATCGCCATCGCACTCGCGATCTTGCCGGGGCTGCCTGCGTACGCCGCGCCCTCCGACTCGGACATCGCGAGCGCCAAGGCCGCTCTGAAGGAGGGGCGAGTCCTCCGACAGAAGAAGGATCTCGACGGCGCGCTCGCGCAGTTCAAGGCGGCCTATGCGCTCGTACCCACGCCGATCACTGGCTACGAGCTTGGCGAGACGCACATGGAGCTCGGGCAGCTACTTCAGGCGCGCGAGGTCCTCGTCGCCGTCGTGAAGATGCCCGCCGACGCGAAAGATTCGGAGGCGCACCGCAAGGCGCGCGCCGACGCCGCGCAGCGAGTGGAGGAGCTCGATCGACGCATCCCTTCGCTCAAGGTCGCCATCTCGGGTCTTCCCGAGGGCGCCGCCGTCTCGGTCAAGATCGACGGCGAGAAGGTCAAGCTCGACGCGCTCGTCGTCCCGCGGAAGCTGAATCCGGGCAAGCACGTCATCGTCGCGCGGGTGAGCGAGCGACAGGAGCGCCGCGAGGAGCTCGATCTCAAGGAGGGCGAGCAGCGCGCGATCACGATCGACCTCGCCGAGTCCACGAAGGGGCCGGCTGCTGCACCCCCGCCGATCGCCGCCCCGTCGACACCGCCTGCGCCAGCGACGCAGCCGGCGTCGGTCGTCGCCGCGCCCCTTCGACCGACTTCGGACGTCACGAGCAGCGGCGCTGGGCAGCGCGTGGCCGGCGCCACCATCGCCGTCGCCGGCGTGGTCGTGTCCGGAGTGGGCTTCGCCCTCTTCACGACGGGCAAAGGGAAGATGAGCGACGCGAACTGCACCGGCTCGCCGCCCACGTGCGCGCTGCCATCGCAGACGGACGACTACAACCAGGGGCGATCTCGCGCACTGACAGGACGCTGGCTGCTCGTCGCAGGTGGCGCCCTCGCGGTCGGCGGCGTCGTGCTCTGGGCGGCGACGCCCACGGCCACGAAGGGGCACGCAGCGACGGGCTCGCTGCGCGTCGTCGCGAGTCCCTTTGGCGCGCAGGTCGGGGGGAGTTTCTGATGCGCCGCCTTACATGGCTGCTCGCGCTGTTGCTGTCCGGATGCGTCGGCGATGAGGCTGTAACGGTGTCACCCGGAACCGATGACGCCACCGAGCAAGACGCTGCGGACGACGGCGCGATCGACTCGACTGTGCTAGCGGACGCCGACGCCTCCACGATCGTGTCCGATGCTCCGGACGCCGCCACCGACGGCGACGCGGCCGACTCTGCCGTCGGCACCGATTCCTCGAGCGACACTGGCGATTCTGCCGCGGACGCGGCCGACGCGTCGTCGACGGATGGCGACGCGGGCGCCGACGTCGCGGACGCTACCGACGGCGAGACTTCGGTCGTCGAGACCTGCAATTACGTCGACGACAACGGCAATGGGCTCGTTGACGAAGGCTTCACGTACGTGGAGCAGTCGGGCTCCCGGACGTTGATCAACTACGGCTCGTACACCGGGGTCGATGGCTCGGCGCGCAGCCCGAACGGCGTCGCGTTCACGTGGTGGGGGCATGGGGCCGGTACCCCGGGCGACCCCCATTACGTCCAGACCGTCGACCTCACGGGAGCGCCGCTCGGTCGCTACTCATTCTCGGCCTATCAGTCCTCGAACTGGAACTCCCCCGCGTGGATGGGCGATCGCTACTTCGTCGGCGGCGTTACCCGGAACTACGATTGTGGCGGCAGTGGCTCGACGTCCTGCACGACCTATGGGCTCGCGGTCGACGTGAACGCCTTGCCGCTGCTCGCGCAGACGTCGCTCATGAGCACCACGCCATGCGTGTCGGGGTTCTTCACGGCCGGTTCCGAGTTCTACGTCGCGGTCAGCCCCGGCTGCTCGACCAGCGCAGCCGTCACTGTCCGCTCGTTCCAGAACACCGGCGCCGCGGGCTCCGTCAACAAGACGCTCTACACGCCAGGCAGCGGCGAGACCTTGAGCATGTTCCGCGGTGTGGGCACGGCTACCGAGATCTACTGGCTCTACACCTCCACCATCTCCGGCGCGTCCTCGCTGCGCATGCTGGTCAGCGATCTCACAGGCGCCCTCGTGCGAGGCCCCTTCACGCTGGCGACGGGCTCGATCGGGATCGGCGCGGGGTCGCCGATGGCGTACGTCGGGGGGACGACGATCTACCTGTCGTACGCGGATGCTTCCGGGTGGAACGTCGGGCGCTGGAGCGTGACGACCGGAGCCGCGATCGGCGCGCCCACGTTGCTCCTCGCGGGCAACAGCACGGGGCCCCGGACGATCGACAGCGACGGCTTCCAACTGTACGTCGACGGTGTGGGGACGTCGGGGCCGGTGTTCGCGCGGCTGTCGCTCGCGACCGGCGCGATCGTGCAAGCGCCGACGGTCGTACTGGTGCCGGCGCTGGGCACCGCGCAGGGCTACTCGGCGCTCGCGGCCGTGCCGCACGGAGTGATCGTCGCGGCCGGCGACTACGGCGGCGGGCACATCGCCTGGGCTCGCTTCGGCTGCCCCTGACCCCGCGCCCGGCGCCAGCCGTGCCCCTCGGCGATGGCCTCGCGCGACGAGCGAGCCGATCTGAAGCGCGGGGGCGACGGGCGTTGCAGCGGAGGCAATTTGGATAGCGCCGCTTGTGCAACACGCACCCACGTAGGAGGAGCGCGGCCAGTTCGTTCACCGGCTGCGTTTGCCCCGGAGATCTTCATGTTCCCCAGAGTTCGCGCCCGGCGCTCAGTCAAGCTGGCAATCGGAACCGCAGCGCTCGCCGCTCGGGATCGGCGGGAAGCGTGAGCTGCCAGTCGTTCACCACCTCTAGCAGCCGCCCGAATGCCTCGCGCTCATTGCGGGTGCCGGCAGGCTGTAGCGTGACGACGATGGACTTCGCGCCGACGGTGACGGAGCCAGGCGCGGCGAAGAGGTTGGCGAGTGCGCGCTTGGCCTCGACGGGCTTGCGCAGATGTTCGCCGAGCAGCGCTGCGAGCTCGCTCTCGACGTTCGCGCAGGCGACGCGGATGGTGTCGAGCGCGGTCTTGCACTCGTCCTCGTGGTGAACAAGGACGTCGGCGAGCTCGGTCTCGCTGAGCGGCGCGTGGGTCGGTGTCTCGGGGCGCTGCGCTTCGAGGGTTTGCGGCTCGGCGAGCGAGTCGCCGATGTCGCGCTGCCAGCGTGCGCGCCCTTGGTCGTCGGGCTCGAGCTTCGCGAGCTCACGGCGCGCGCGGCCCTCGCGGGCGCGCGCGATGCGTAGCGCCCGGTCGAGGCGCCTGCGGGCCGGAGTGGGGATGATCGAGTCGGGCGCGTAGTTGCAGGGTCATCTGATCGGCGCGATCATCGAGTTCTACAAGGCGACGCTTGCGACGAAGAACGGCCGCACGAAGTGGGTCAAGCACTGGATGAGCGAGGTCAAGCAGCTCGTGGAGACCAGGCTCGTCGCGGAGATCCTTCACCCCGTTCGTGGGTTCAAGGATCGGCGCAAGGCCTTTGACGAAGCCGTGGCCGAGCTCAGGACGCGCGACGCGAGCTTCCGAAGGTTCGCCGAGCACACCGTGAAGAAAGACTACAAGCTCACCAAGACCAAGGAGGGGTTGGACGATGACGACACGGCCGCGTTCTGGGCACGCGTCGAGGGAGTCGCGGAGGCCGCGATCGACGCTGCGGTCGAAACGCCCCAGAGGAGATCCGCGCGTTCACGGGAGTAGTTCTCGGGCAACGCCCGCCGTCCGGTGTAGGTTGATCATGATGCCGACCCATCCAGCGGACCAGGCTCGCCGCGGGAGAGTCAAACACTTCGATGCGTCCGGCATGGCGGTTGTGCTCCCATTTGAGGTCGTTGCCCCTATCGCATCGGGCAGCAAATGACCTCCTACCACATCGCTGGCATCATCAGTCTCGCGCTCGTTGCGGGGTGCGGGGGCAAGCAGGAGGCTTCGGTTCCACAAGGCGCGGAGGCGGAGGCAGATGCCGGCTGCTTCATCAAAATGGTGTTCGACGCCGAGCCAAGCTCTCCGGACATGGGAGATCGCTGTTCGGGAATTGGCACTTGTGCAGTCGAGGTGGGGCAAGTCTGCCCAGGAACGACGTTTGTCGGGCCATCGAGCGAGTATGATTGCACGTGCGACGGCGGCCTTTGGGACTGCAAGCTCTCGTACAATAACTGGACTAGTTGCCCCCCTAGCACCGCCCCCGATTCGGGCGTTCATGAGTGAAGCAGCCGCCCGGAGGCCTCGCGCTCATTGCGGGTGCCGGCGGGCTGAAGCGTCACGACGATGGCCTTCGGGCCGGCGGCAACGGAGCCGGGCGCCGCGAAGAGGGCGGCGAGTGCGCGCTCGGCCTCGGCGGGCTTGCGCAGGTGCTCGGCGAGGAGGGCGGCGAGCTGGCTCTCGACGTTCGCGCAGGCGACGCGGATGCAGCTTGGTCGCTCGTTCGTGCGCGCGAGGCCCCTCGACTTCCGGGCCACCCACGACGGACCAGCTATGCCGCGCACCCACCAAGCGGTGCGGAGACCGTCCTTTCCGCCCACGACCGCGCCGCTCCGCCGCGTCGTCGACGCAGTGGCGCGCGCGTCATCGCGCCGGCGCGCGCACCTCGATGCTCAGCGCGCGCGTCGCAGCGCCGCCGTCGACCTCGATGGTCGCGCCGTCGAGCGCGAGCGTCCCGGGGCCGGTGAGGCTCGCCGTCGCCTGCCCCGGCGTCTGGTCGATGCAGGGGGCGACGGCCGGCGTCGCGCAGGCGGCGAGCGGGGCGCCGTTCCAGCGCGCGTCGATCGCGGGGAGCGAAAGCGACGTTGCGCCCGAGAGCGTGTAGGCGAGCCCCGACGTCTCGGTCGTCGTCGCGTCAGGGCCGGCGGCCACGAGCAGCGCGCGGTCGTCGCCGACGTCTTCGACCGTCGTGACCCCCGAGACCGACGGGATCACGGTGCGCACGCGATCGGGCAGGAGCGTCGTGATCGACCCCGCGCGCAGCCACACCGGGATGGTCGAAAGATCGGCCCCTGCGATCACGCTCTGGCCGCCGTCGATCGGCGTGCCGCCGGCGAACGGGTACCAGCGCGCGCCCGCCGGCAGGTAGACGCTGCGCGAGGTCGCTCCCTTCTCGATCACCGGCGCGACGAGGATCGCCTCGCCGACCATGACCTCGTCGTAGCCGTTCACCCACGCGGCCGGATCGTCCGGGAAGTCCGTCGCGAGGTGGCGCCAGATCGTGACGCCGGTGTCGTGCGCCTGCTGGGCGAGCCGCTCCCAGGTCGGCAGCAGCTGCTGGTGCAGGATCGCGTAGCGGCGCCAGTGCGCGAGGCTGTCGGCGTCGGAGTCGAGGTGCCACTCCTTGAGCGGCGCCGTGCCGTGGTGCGTGCGCATGACGGGCGACCACGCGCCGAGCTCGGTCCAGCGGAAGAAGGTCTCCTTGCTCGTGTACTCGTTGGTCGCCGACTGGTAGCCCGCGATGTCGGAGCCGTAGGTCGACACGCCCGCGAACGACAGCCCGACCGCCTGCGGGATGATCGTCGGGAAGCCGTCGTCGGGCTCCATGTCGGTGCGCTGATCGCCGGGCCAGAAGACGTCGATGAGCGGGGTGCTCCCGAGCCACCCGGAGCGCACGAACGACAGCCGTTGCTCCTTCGGGATCGCCGCCCCGCCGACGTCGTCGGCGTCGAGCGCCGCGCGCTGCGCCTGCTGCCAGAGCTGCGGGTAGAGGTCGTGCGTGACCCACGGATCGCTGCCGTCGGCGAGCTTCGCGTCGAGCGGCAGCCACTCGCCGTAGTCGCCCATGAACCCCGCGGCGCCGACCGCGAGCCCCTGCTTCAGCCAGCCCGTCATCCACGCGCGCGCCTTCGCGCTGGTGAGATCCACCATGCTCGCCGGCTTCTGCTTGGCGTTCTCGAAGGTATACGTCGAGCCGTCGGCGTGCTCGATCAGGTAGCCCCCCTGCTCGGCCTCGGCGAAGAACGAGACGTCGGTCTCGACGAACGTGTTGTAGTAGAGCAGCCACGCGAGGCCGGCGGCGCGCAGGTCGGCGGCGAGGCCGGTCGGATCGGGGTAGAGCGTCGGATCGAAGCCCCACTCCTCCGACAGCCGATAGTTGTCGCCGCTGAAGGCGCCGCCGCGGAAGTCCTCCGTCCAGATCGCGCTCGACGGCACGTCGTTGTCGCGGAGGTACTTGGCGAAGGCGCGCACGTGGTCCGCGCCGAAGATCGCGTCGTTCCAGACCCCGAAGGCGAGGCGCGGCGGCACGCGCGGGCGACCCCAGTGGGCCGTGATCGCCTTGGCGGCGTCCTTCGGAGTCGGCGCGTCGAGGATGCGGTAGACGAACGCCCCGCCCGGCCCGGAGGTCGCGTCGGCCGACACGCGCAGCACGTCGGCTCGCTCGCTGCACATCGAGAAGAGCGAGCGGCCCGGCGCGTCGACGACCCCGGCGAAGCCGCTCTTGGCCACGAACAGCGGCAGCGGGAACGAGCTCGCGTGGCGCGTGCCGACGATGAAGTAGACGGGCGACGGAGCGTCGTCGTCGCGCTTGCCGATGCCAGGCTCGCTGGTGAAGATCGGCACCGTGAAGCCGCGGTGCTCGGCGTCGCGCTCCTGATCGCCGAAGCCGAGGAAGCGATCGTCCGACGCGCACTTCGACGCGATCGAGACCCACGCGCGCGCCCCCGCCGGGGGCGGAGCCGTCGGCGTGACGGTGATCGCGAGCTCGCCGGCGCGATCCGAGGCGATGGCCACGCGCGCGATCGGCGCGCCGCCGCCGTCGAGGGCGTCGAAGCGCACCGAGCCGCCGTCCGCGGCGATCGACGAGGCGCTGCGCGCGACACGCCAGGCGTCGCCGTCGTCGGTGAACTGGAAGGAGCCGAAGAGGGACTCGACCGACGTCGTGACGTCGCGGACTGCGAGCCCCGTCAGCGGCGGCGGGTCGGGATCGTCGCTGGTGGGCACGACGTCGGCGGGCGCGAGGCCGTCGAAGACGAGCCGCCCGGAGGGGGTCGTGATCGCGAGCCGCAGCGGCGCCGGCTCGAGGTGCACCGCGAAGCCCGAGAGGGTCGCGTCGATCGGCGGCGGCGCGGGCGTCGAGCGCGAGGCGCAGCTCATCGTGCACGCGCCCGTGCACGCGAGCGCCATCGTGGCGAGGCGTTGGAGGCTTCTCACGGGCGCTCTGCCTACCATCGCGCGGCCGCGGCTTCATGTTTGGCCGGCGCGCTGCCGTCCGCGGCGCAGGCCCGCGCCTCTGGCACGCACGCGATGCCCTGGCGGACATGCGGCGCGTGCGCGCGCCGGCCGCTCGCTCGGGCGAGCCGGCGCCGACGCTCGAGCGAACAGGGATCGCGCGCGTCGCGACGATCTTCGCGCTCTTGGTTCGGCAAGCGAATGCGTGCTTCGTGTCGGCCGGCTCGCTCGCGGGCGAGGCGCAGCTCCTCGAAGAGTCACGGCACGCGCCGGTAGAACACGCATTGCGCCGGCGCGCGCGTCGACGGCCCCTCCCCGGGCGGGACCACCTCGTCGAGCTGCGGCAGTCGCCGAAGCGCCTGTGGCCGGAGATCTGCGCGTTCCTCAGACCGCGATGTCGACGCCGGCAGTCTCCTTCACGAGCGCCTTCAGCGTCGCGAACAGCTCCTCGCCGTGCCCCTTGTCGTCGAGCCAGCGCTGGCGCGCCTCGTCGTACGAGAAGTGCCACGCGCGCCCCTTGGCCGCCCAGGCGACCCAAATCTGACGCGTCGGGCGCTGCGTGTTCACGATGCACCGCTGCGACCCCTTGAGCGTGAGGGTCACCACGTCGCCCGCCGAGTCGACGTCGACGTCCTCGGGATCGCAGTCGGCCACCGCGTCCTCGAGCTTTCGGAAGGCGTCGCCGACGAGCTGGAGGTAGCGCGACTCGGTCATCATGGCGTCCATGGTCGACGCGGTATAGCGCGATCGCAGGGCGTGCGACACGTGCTCAGCCCGCAAGGCGCGCGCGGCGCCCGGAGGCCGCGCGGAAGAGGCGGTCGAAGAGCGCGCGCAGGCGCTCGTCGGGCGCGTCGTGCAGGTCGGGCAGGAGGATCGCCTCCACGTCGTCGCGCGACTCGAGCTCGCGGAGCGTGGCGAACAGGCGCGCGGCGGCCTCGCGCGCATCGCCGGCCGACGAGAGATCGACGTAGGCGCGCACGCCGTCGGCCAGCCGGGCCGCGCGCCCGCCGAAGTCGACCAGCGCGCACGCGGCGGGGGCGATGGTGGCGTCGGCGTGGTGCTCGGGGGAGGGCGTCGCGGCGAAGAGGAACGCTGGGCGGCTCGGCGCGTAGTGGGTGAGCTGCTGCCCCGGCGCGGCCTGCGCGTCGCGCGCCCCGAGGTGGCGCTCGTGGACCTCGACGGGCGCGTTCGCGCGCGCGCCGAGCTCGGACGGCGTGATCACGCCGCGGCGGAGCACGGTGATCTTGCCCGCCTCGACGCGCGCGACCGTCGACTCGATGCCCACGCGACACGGGCCGCCGTCGAGCACGGTGATCGCCTCGTCGCCGAGATCGGCGAGCACGTGCTCGGCGCTCGTGGGGCTCACGTGGCCGAAGCGGTTCGCGCTCGGCGCCGCGATCGGCAGGCGCGAGGTCGCGAGCAGGGCGCTAGCGAC